>JAIEMN010000010.1 GCA_019752115.1 Gemmatimonadaceae bacterium | reverse complement strand
CCGACCAATCCCTTTGTCTCGTGCCATGCTCCCAATCTCTCAAAGCGGGGAGCCTCCATCAAACCCGGGGCGCTTCAAGCTGGCTGTAGTGATCGGTCAGGTCGAGCGCGTGGCCCAGCGCCATCGCGGCGCGCGTCACGGAGCGACTGGTGCCGTTGAACGACATGGTCGTGGACTCGGACAGGGTCGCATCGGTGAGCTGATCGAGCGCCTGCGCACAGAAGGCAAACGAGGCCTTGAGCTTGGTCACGAGCTCAGCCTTGGGCCACATGGCCTTGACCGAGTCCGGCGTCGTCCGGTCCTTGGCGTCCTCGTTCGACTTCATGGCGCCGAAGGTATTGCAGAAGAGATACGAGTCGCTGGCGATATGCTGCGCGATGTAGCCGATGGTGAGCTGCGCCGGGGTCGGCTTGTAGCCGAACTTGGCCTCGGGGATCGAGTCGAAGGCCTGGGCGAGGTTCCGGTGGGCGCTGAGGATGCGTCCCTTGAAGGCGGCCGTGATCGGGTTGGCCTGGGGCGCGGCGGGGGCCTGCGCGGCCAGCACGGCGGGGACACACACACTGGCCAGCAGCGTGGTCAGTCGAAGACGGCGCATCGAAACTCCTGATGTGGGGGACGTGCCTCCTAGTCTGCGGTCTGGCGAGGAGGGGCGCAACGCGTGGCGCCGTCGGCTCGCGCCACCGCTTCGGAGGCGCTACCATCTCCGTCCTCACCCACCGACCTTCCCCGCCGGTCCCCCCGCCCCATGGAGTGCCCGATGCACACGGTTCGCACCCTCCTCGATCGCAAAGGCCATGCGGTGGTCTCCGTCGGTCCGCAGGCGACCGTGCTGGAGGCCGCCCACATCATGGCCGACAACGGCCTCGGTGCCGTCCTGGTCGTGGAGGGGGCGGAGACACTGGGCATCTTCACCGAGCGCGATGTGCTGCGGCGGATCGTGGCGCTCGGGGTCGATCCGGCGCGCACACTCGTGGCCGCCGTGATGACCACGGAGCTCGTGACGTGCCTCCCCGACACGACCCTGGATGAATGCGGCGCCATCATGACCTCACGTCGGATCCGGCATTTGCCGGTGGTCGATGCCCAGGGCGTGCATGGCCTCATCAGCAGCGGCGATGTGCTCGCCCATCGCGCCGCCGAACAGGAGGCGACGATCAAGTACCTCAACGACTACATGTTCTACACGCGCGGGTAAGCACGAGCATGCCTTCGCATATCATGACGGTGACGCGCACCGCGATCACCAGCCTGCTGTTGGTGTTTACGGCGGGCCTTACGGTGATGCCGGTGGCGGCGCAGCGTGCGCCGCTGGGTGAGGTGCTGATCCTGACCACCGGCGGCACGATCGCGTCGCGAGCGACGGGACCGATGACCGACGGGGCGTCGCTGATCCGCGGGATTCCTGAACTGGCCACCGTGGCATCGATTCGCGTGGCCGAAGTGATGCGCGTGCCATCGTCGCAGATGACGCCTCCCGACTGGCTCCGTCTGGCCAAGCGGATCACGGCCGAGTTACAGGCCGCACCGGCGCTGCGCGGCGTCGTCGTTACGCATGGCACGGACACCATGGAGGAGACCGCCTATTTCCTCACGCTCACGGTGCGTGACGCACGCCCGGTCGTCATGGTCGGTTCGATGCGCGGCGGTGACGAGCCATCGGCCGATGGCCCGGCCAACATCCTCAATGGCGTGCGGGTCGCGATGAGCGACGCCGCGAAGGGGCACGGCGTGTTGGTCGTCCTCAACGAAGATATCGGCGCCGCTCGCGACACCTGGAAGACCGACAACCGCCGCGTGGACACGTTCCGCTCACCGGAGCGCGGGTTTCTGGGGGCCGCCGATCCCGACACGGTGGTGTTCTTCCGTCGCGTCCTGCAGGCACACACCACGGCCTCCGAGTTCGACGTGACCACGCTGGAGGCGCTGCCCACCGTGGATATCGTCACCGACTACGCGGGTTTCGACTCGACCGCGATGCGAGCGACGATCGACCGCCGACCGGGCGGCATCGTGTTTACCAGCTTTGCCGGTGGTCGCTTGAGCACCGGCGCGCAGGGTGCCATCCGGATGGCGGGACGCGCCGGGATTCCCGTGGTCGTGGCATCGCGCGTGCCGGGCGGTCGCATCGTCGGATCGCCGCACGCCGATCTGCCCCGGGTGCTCGCGCGCGATCTGCCGCCGCACAAGGCGCGCGTGCTCCTGATGCTGGGACTGACCCGCAGCACCGATCGGGTCACACTGCAACGGATGTTTGACCGGTACTGATCATGTTCCGCCCTGTCCTTCTCCTGCTGACGCTCGCTCCGGCGATCGCCACCGCGCAGCCGGCCGCCGCGGTGCCTCCACGCAGCATTGCGGGCGCCGATTACACGTTTCTGGTACGCGCCGATGGCAGTGTGCTGGGCTGGGGCAACCCGGAGGGGAGCGCCGGGTTGATCCCCGCCGGTCCCGGCGCGGCGACCCCGCGCGTGGTGCCCTTCCCGGGGCCGGTGAAACAGCTCGCGCGCCTGAAGAACGCCTTTCTCGCGCTGCTCGACGACGGATCGATCTACGCGTGGGGGATGAACGACAGTGGTGAGTTTGGGAGCGGTGCGGGCTCAAGCCGCACGCCGAACAATCCGCTCCGATCCACCACTCTGGTAAAGACGGCCCTGCCGAATGATCTCGTGCAGCTCTCGGCGGCGTCGACACACGCGCTCGGGCTTCGGCGCGATGGCACGGTGCTCACCTGGGGGAGCGGGCCGACGGGAAGCTCGCAACTGCAGGCGCAACCGGTGGCGGGGCTGCGCGACGTGGTGAAGGTGGTGGCCGCCGGTGATCACGACCTCGCCCTGACGCGCACGGGCCAGGTGTACGCGTGGGGGGAGAACAAGAACGGGCAGCTCGGTGCGGACCCGGCCACGCTGCCGCGCAGCGCGCAGCCGGTGCTGGTGGCGGGGCTCCCCGCTGCGGTGGATATCGGCGCCGCTGGCACGACCAACTTTGGCTTCTCCGGCGCGGTGACGAGCGATGGGGCCGTGTGGATGTGGGGGAGCGATCAGAGCGCGACGATGGGCGACGGCATCTTCTGGGGCAACACTCCCGATGGCAATGACAACCAGTTCACCCCGAAACCGGTGAAAGGCGTCGTTGGCGTGAAGTCCATCACGGTCGGTGAGGGGTACGTGGCCGCGCTCCTTAGCGACCGGACGCTGCGCATGTGGGGCCACGACGGATGGGGACAGATCGGTATCGGGACACATGGGTTCTACCAACCGCTTCCCAAGAAGCCGCTCATCACCGATCTCGAGGCGCTCTGGACCGTGGGCCATACGACCTTCGCCGCGAAACGCGACGGAACGCTCTGGTGGTGGGGGGGGGCACGCCGAAGAACGCCTACGTCCCGACGCAGCTGCTGCTCCCCAACTAGCGAGCGGTCGATCGTCACGCCACTCCAGCGTCATGCATTTTGGAGGCGCCGGAAAGCGCCTGATGCTGCGCGAGCCGCTCACGACTGGCGAGGGGTCACCCTGCTCCGTGCCGTCCTCATGACACGACGACTCTTTTCCTTGCTGCTCAGCGTCGCCATCCTGGCGCCGATCGTGCAGGCGCAACCCGTCGCGGACACTGCCGGCGCAATGGCGACCGTGCGCGAGTTCGTGCGCGCGAACGAACTCGCCGATCTCGACCGCATCGTGCGGACCTTCGACGAGGCAGCGACGGTCTTCATGCCGGTGGGCGATGCCCCGTACCGGCTGACGGGGACGGCGCAGATCCGCGCGGCGTTTGCCGACGTCTTCAAAGGCCGGACCGGTCCAATCACGATCACCCAATCGGCCGTCGAGGCGCAGGTGGTGGGCGACGTCGTCATCGTCACGGCGCACTTGCGCGCGATTCCGCCAACGCCGATCACCGAGCCCCTGTCGTTCGCGCGACGGACGTTTGTGCTGCGCCAGGTGGGTGGTGAATGGCGGATCGTGCATCACCACGCGTCGAACTTCCAGTGGAAGCCACCGGGTGCCTAGCGGCGCGACTGGCGCGAGCGGCGAGGCGCTCCGATGGGTCGCGCCGTGTTGGACCGGCGCGTAGCTTCGCCGGAGATGGGCGGCCGACGGCCGACCCGCTGTTGGTGAATGCGTCCCTAACACTGCCCGCGCATGCGCTCTGTCCTGTGTCTCTTCGCGCTCGCCGCTGCTTCACTTGCCGCGTGCACCACGCGGGCCCGTGAGGTTGACGACGCCACTCTGCGGACCGCCGACGCCGACACCGCCAACTGGCTGACCCACGGCCGGACCTACGCCGAGCAGCGACACAGCCCGCTTCGCCAGGTGAACGACACGACCGTGAAGTCGCTGGGGCTCGCGTGGCAGAAGGACATGCAGACGCTGCATGGCCTTGAGGCGACGCCGTTGGTGAAGGATGGCGTGATGTACCTGACCGGGACCTGGAGCGTGGTGTACGCGCTCGACGCCAAGACCGGCGCCGAGAAGTGGCGCTACGACCCCAAGGCCCCCAAGGACCACGACAAGTTCATGTGCTGCGGCGTGGTGAACCGCGGCGTCGCGCTCTATCGCGGGCACGTCTATGTGGGCACGATGGATGGGCGACTCGTGGCGCTCGATGAGCGCACGGGTAATCCGGTGTGGAGCGTGCAGACCACGCCGGTGGATTCCCCGTACTCCATTACCGGAGCGCCGCGCATCGCGGGGGGCAAGGTCATCATTGGCAACGCCGGTTCCGAGTATGCGGTCCGCGGGTACGTCTCCGCCTACGATGCGATGACCGGCGCGATGGCGTGGCGGGCATATCTGGTGCCCGGCAATCCGGCCAAGCCGCAGGAGTCGGCGGCGCTGCAACGCGCGGCGGCGACCTGGTCCGGCGAGTGGTGGAAGGGCGGCGGCGGCGCGAGTCCGTGGGATCCCATTGTGTATGATCCGACGCTCGATCTGGTCTATGTGGGGACGGGTAATCCCTCGCCATGGTACCCCGAGCTCCGCGGCACGACCGTGGGCGACAACCTGTACGGCTCGTCGATCGTGGCGCTCAAGGCCAGCACGGGCGAGATCGTGTGGCACTATCAGACGACGCCCGGTGATGCGTGGGACTACGATGCCACGCAACCGATCGTGCTGGCCGACCTCACGATTGATGGCACGGTGCGTCACGTGCTCATGCAGGCGAACAAGAACGCGTTCTTCTACGTGATCGACCGCGCCACCGGCAAACTCCTCTCAGCCAAGCCGTTTGCCAGTATGACGTGGGCAACCGGCATGGACAGTACGGGGCGGCCGCTCATCGTGCCGTCGGCCATCGCGACCTCCACGCAAGGCACGATCGTCACGCCGGCCAACTTTGGCGCGCACAACTGGAATCCGGTGTCGTTCAATCCCACGACTGGGCTCGCGTATCTCGCGGTGGTCGATGAGGGTGAAGATCTGCACATCGTGGATCCCAAGTTCGTGCTGCGCCCCACCGACCGCACGCTGGGCCGTGACATGCGCTATCGCGGCCCGCTGCAGGCCAAGATCGCCGCCACGCACCCCACGGGCCGGCTGATCGCGTGGGATCCGGTGGCCGGCAAGGAAGTGTGGCGCGTACCGCACCCGATCGTACGCAGCGGCGGCACGCTGAGCACGGCGGGCAACCTGGTGTTTCAGGGGCGCGTGGACGGCCTCTTCGCTGCCTATCGGGCCACGGACGGACAGAAGCTCTGGGAGTTCGATGCGGGGGTGGGGATCGCCGCCGGGGCGATGACATACGCGGTGGGCGATACGCAGTATGTGGCCGTGGTCACGGGGCCCCCGGCGATCTACTCGGATGCCGGCGCCAAGGCGGGGCCCGGGCGGCTCCTCGTGTTCGCGCTCGGTGGGAAGGCCACGCTGCCGCCGCCACCGGCGCCGCGCGAGCCCATTCCGGCGCCCACCGTGACGGTGGCGGCCACCCCGGCCGATCTCGCCGAAGGGAACGCGCTGTTCATTTCGTACTGCAGCCGCTGCCACAGCTTCACGTCCAATCTGGTGAAGGGTGGCGCGGTGCCCGATCTCCGGCGATCGGTGGCGTCGACGCACGCCATGCTCGACTCGATCGTGCTCGGTGGAGCGCGCCGCACCCTCGGCATGCCGTCGTTCGCGAAGGACCTCACACCGGCGCAGCTGAAGCTGATTCAGGCGTATGTGCTGGATCAGGCGCGGATTGCGTCGGGTGGAGCGCCGCGGTAGCGCCGCGGTCGCGATCGCCTCGCGGCGGGAATTCACACGCGCGCATCGTGCATGAGCGGTACGTCATGTTCATCACATCCGCGCGGATCACTTCAGTTCGTCCCACATCCGCCGATGCTCATGGCTGAGTGGAGTGCGTCAGTACCCGCGAGCGAGGTCGCTCGCCGACGACGCTCCGCCGCAATCCCCACCGTTTGATGCGGATTGGGCATGTTTCGCAGTCTTCGCATCGGCACGCGCGTGCGTGCCGGATTCGCCAGTGTGGCGATGATGATCCTGGCCTTGAGTGGCCTGTCGATCTATGCCATGGCGCAACTCCGCGCCGGCACCCAAACCATTTACGATGATCGGGTCGTTCCGCTCCGCGAGCTGAAGGTGGTCGCGGATGCGTATGCGGTCGCGATCGTGGACAACGTGCACAAGGCGCGCGCGGGGTCGGTACCCGCTGACCAAGCGCTGGCGACGATCAAGGCGGCGCGCGCCACGATCGACAGTGCATGGGGGGCGTATCTCGCCACGTACCTGACGCCCGAGGAACAGGCGCTCATCAAACAGGTCGAAGCGGTGCGATCTGGCGCCAATGCGGCCACCGAGCACGCGATGGCGCTCTTGCAGGCCAACGACCGGGCCGGTCTGGTGCTGTTCGCAGAGCACGAACTCTATCCGGCGATCGATCCGGTCTCGGAACGCATCAGCGCCCTCATTGACCTGCAGGTGCGGGTCGCCGGTGAGGCGTATGCCGAGAACAGCGCGCTCTACGCGCGCATCCGCGTTGTGCTCATGAGTGTCGCCTGCCTCGCGCTGCTCGTCTCGAGCTGGATGGGCTACGCGATTGCCCGCTACCTGTCGACCGGCGTCGCGACGCTGGTCTCCCGGTTGCAGCAGTTGCGCGAGCACCTGCTCCCCTCGGTACACGGCGGGGCCGAAGCCATGGCGAACGGGGTGCTGGAGCCGGTCGCGCACCCGGTGATTGCGCCGCTACCGGTGCAGTCGCGCGATGAACTCGGCATCCTGACCGACGCGCTCAATGGCGTGGCGGCCGAAGCAGCGGCTGCGGCTGATGCCACCGACCGGTCACGCGCGACCCTGCAGGCGCAGCTCGCCGAGGCGGAGCAGCTGGTGCAGGCTGCACGCCACGGGCAGCTGTCGGCGCAGGCCAATGCGGAGGCGTTTCGTGGCGCCTACGCCCGACTTCTCGAGGGCTTCAATGCCGCGCAGACCGCCGCACGGGCTCCGGTGCTGGCCACGCTCGAGATGCTGGAGCGGGTGGCGGCGCACGACCTGTCGGAACGCGTCACCGGCGCGTATGCGGGGGATCATGACCGGCTGGTGCGCGCCGTGAACACGGCGATCGGAAACGTCGCCGATGCGCTCCATGAGGTCGAGGTGGCCGCCGAACAGATCGCGGGGGCCTCACGCGAGGTGGCGGGGGGCAGTCAGGAGATGGCCCAGAGCGCCTCGCAGCAGGCGGAGAGCGTCGAAGCGATTACGAGCTCGACGCGCGAGCAGGAGGCGTTGGCGACCACGGCAGCGAAGCGCATTCTGGACGCGCGACGCGTCGCCGTGGAGGTGCGTGGTCAGGTCGCCGAGAGCAACGCGTCGATCACGTCACTGACGGCGGCCATGGACGAGATGGTGGCGTCGGCCTCGCGGACGGCGGCGATCGTCAAATCGATCGACGAGATCGCGTTCCAAACGAACCTGCTGGCGCTCAATGCCGCGGTCGAAGCGGCACGCGCCGGTGATGCGGGTCGCGGCTTTGCGGTGGTGGCCGATGAAGTGCGGACGCTCGCCATTCGGGCGGCCGATGCCGCTCGCGAGACCTCGGCCCTCATTACCGCCACGCAGGATACGGCCGCGCGCAGCACGGCGTTCACCCATTCGGTGCATGCGCAGCTGGGCGAGATCGATACCGGGATCGAGTCAGTCGCCTCGCTGGTCGCGGCGATCGCCGACGACGGGCTCCGTCAGCAGGACCAACTGCGCACGATGCACGCGGCGACCGATGGGGTGAACAACCTCACCCAAGGCCTGGCGGCCAACGCCGAAGAATCGGCCAGTGCCGCCGAGGAGCTGAGTGCACAGGCGGCGATGCTCCGGGCGCTGGTCCAGCGGTTCCGCGTGAAGACCGCCTCGGGCGACAGCCGACCCTTGGCCCGGCGCGATGGGGCCTCGGCCCCGCGGGAGGGCGGCCGCGAACGGCGGCGGGAGCACCGGGGCGCGCGACCGTTGGCACGGGCGTAGCGAATCGGCCGGTATCCACGACAGCCGACGGGGGGTCGCTCGATCCCCCGTCGGCATGTTCGTTTCGCCCCCTGGACCCGTGATTCGCACGACGAATCGCATTGCGGCATGCGGAATTTGCGTGCACACTCTCTGTACCCGCCCCCTCCCCCTTCCGGGCCACCACCATGCACGCCTGTCCGTCTCGCGTTGCCCTCCGGCTGGTCACCACTGCCCTCCTCGCTGCTGTCACCACCTCAGCGGCATTGGCCCAAAGCGCGAAACCCGCGGCACCACCCAGTCGCAGCAGCGGTCCCACGCTGACGGCCGAGCAGGCCAAGCTCCGCGCGCTGCTCGACAAGTACAAGGATCCGATTGTTGCCGTGCACGATGGCTATCTCTCCACCCTGGGGTGCGTCGAGTATCCCAAAGGGGGCGGTGAGGGGGCGATGAAGTACGTGGCCGGTGGCATGGGCGTGCACTTCCTCAATGGCCAGCTGATCGGCCCCAAGCTCGATCCGACCAAGCCGCAGGTGCTGATCTACGAGCCGGTGGGCGACAAGCTGCAGCTCGTGGCCGCCGAGTGGTTCGTGCCGGTGGAAGCCGCGGGCAAGACGCGGCCGTCGATCTTCGGGCATGACCTCGAAGGGCCGATGGCCGGTCACAAGCCGATCATGCCGGATGGTCTCGTGCACTACGATCTGCACGTGTGGCTCTGGAAGAACAATCCGGCGGGGATCTATTCGCCGACGAATCCGGATCTGCATTGCCCCAAGGGTGCGTACTCGTTCAATGAAGACGCGCCGAAGATGATCATGGGGAAGATGGGCAAGGAATGACCGAGCGGCAGGCCGCTGAGTGGCTGATGGGGTTTGGTGCCACGTGTCTGCTCTGGACCGGCCTGCCGTTCCGTGTGGCACTCTCGACCCGCTGGTGGCCGCGCACGTCCGGTCGGGTGCGTGAGCGCCGTGTGCTGTCGTTGCCGGCGTCTCCTACCGTGCCGCGGGCTCAGGATCTGGAGCCCGCGGTGCGCGTGGCGTACGAGGTGAACGGGAAGATGTACGAAACCACCACCGTGCGGTGGACCGGGATCAGTTTGCTGCAAACGACACGGACCCTGGAGCGGTACCCCGTCGGCACCACGGTGACGGTGTACTACGATCGCGACGCCCCGCAGCGTGCGGTGCTCGAGCCGGGGCCGACGTTCGAGTCAATTGCACAGGTGGTGGTGAGTGTGCTGTTGATCGCGGCGGGCGCCGCGTGGTACCTGACGGCCTGACATCACCGCGCCCAGCGCAACGGCAACGGGCCCGCGCCGGACGATATCCGGCGCGGGCCCGTTGATCACTTCGGACGCTTACGGCTTCGCGATGATGACCGTGCGGTTCTTCTTGTTCGCGTTGCTGATCTGCAGGTTGTAGCCGTTCGGCGTGTTGGTGTGGAAGCTTTTGTAGTTCACGTTGGCATCGCCGATGTGGGCGGCGGCGTCCACGCCGGGAATGCCGATGTCGGGCGAAGCGGTGAGGCCGCGCGACTTGAGATCATTCGCGGTGGTCACGGGATCGAACGGCTCGAGGCCGAAGGAGACGTGATCGACGGCGGCACGCGGTGGCGCGTTCTTGTCGAAATTCGGACTCCGCGAGTTGCCGCCACGAATGAGGATGTTGCCGCAGTCGTCGCACATCCACACTTCGTTCTGGCTGCCTTCGTCGCCGGTGGGCTTCCAGCCGATCAGCGCCTGGTAGAACGCGACCTGCTGCTTGTAGTCGCCTACGCCGAACGAGATGTGGTCGAGCCACACCGTCTTCCAGTTGGTGCTGGCGAACGGCGCCGGCTCACTCCAGGTGATGGCCTTGGCGCTCTTGCGCCCCTTGGCGTAGCAGCCGTTCGTCAGCACGAGATCATAGCCCTGCGGATCCTTCACATGGAACGCCTCGCATCCGGCCGGGCCGTCGTTGTCGGCCACGGGATTGAGTCCGCGCTTCTTGAGCTCGGCCTCGACGGTCTTCGCGTTCCAGGGGGAGATCACCCACGCGTAGGAATCCCAGATCACATTGGGCGCACGACGCGGGCCACCGCCACGGCCACCTCGACCAGCCGCTGCGGCGGCGGCACTGTCCGCCGCCGGACGCGGGGGCGGTGGCGGCGGTGGGGTGTAGCCGCCCTTGATGACGACGGTGCCGACATCGCCGACGTCGAGCACCGCCTGCTGGCCGTCGTCGCTGCGGAGCTTCCAGTTCATCAGCGCCATGTAGTACGCGGCTTCCTTCTTGTAGTCGACCGCGCGCATGGTGAAGTGATCTAGCCCCGTCGTCTTCCAGCCGGTGGGCGCAAAGGGCGCCGGCAGGGGCATGGTGTCGCAGACGGGGGTGCCTTCGTTGGGGCGGCCTTTGCATTGCCCCTGCGCAAACAGGCTCGCGGGGGCGGTCAGGGCGAGACTAAGGGCGCCGAGGGTCAGCGAGCGGGCGAGCGGGGTCCGAGCGGGGAGTCCGGCGGGCAGCTGGGCCATGGTGAGGGCTGGCTGGGGGGACGAGGCGGGAGGCCGACTGCGCTAGTATACGGCGCGGGCGGGCAGCGCGTTCGGCGGACGCTCAGCGCCCGGTAGCCAGCGGCAGGACCTTCTGCACCAGGGTGACGAGCAGCCGCCCGGGCTCCTCGAACATCAGGAAATGCGCGCTGTGCTCGAAGGTGATGAATTCTTTCTTGGGCGCCCGGATGCGGTCAAAGTAGGCCTTCGCCCCGCTGTAGGTGTCCATCAGATCATGGCGGCCATGCAGCATGATGACGGGGACCCGATAGTCGGTCTCGCTGGCGCCCTTGTGACCGCCCTGCCCGTCGATGAGGTGGCGATTGGTCCACGCGACGGCCGGGCTGATGTTCGCCACTTCGTCGAGGGAGAATTCCGGCGCCCAGTCCCACATGCGACTGTAGAGACTCAGGTCCGTCTTGCCGTACCAGGCCCCACCATACCGCTGCACGATGGCGCGCATGGCCAGCAGTTCGCGCGTCGTGGGCTCACGCCCCACCGGCGGATACGGACGCATGGCGTTGAGCTGGCGGAGCGTGGCCGTATCCCCCTTGGCGGTTGCCAGTTCGAATAGATTGCGGAACATCTCGCGCTCGTTCTCGGCGCTTCCCTCACCGATGGTGACATACGCCGATACCCATTCGGCGTGCTGGTTCACCAGGAGCGGCCCGAAGATCGTGCCGTGCGAGAAGGCGAGGACCACCATCTTGCGCGCGCCGAGTGTCTTGCGCACATGGGCCATGACGGCGGCGGCATCGTCTGCGAGTTGCTGCTCCGTCATGGTGGGGCCGAGACGCGCCGAGTCGGCGGCGGAGAAGCTCTTTCCGGAGCCCCGCTGATCCCAGTTGACCACGGTGAAGTAGTCTTCCCAAGGCCGCTGATACGCCCACGACATGCCCATCAGCGAGCTCCCCGGTCCGCCGTGCAGCACGAAGAGCACCGGGTTGTTCCGGTCGAGTCCACGTATGGAGATCCACTGCCGGCTACCGTTGATCTCGAGCGGCTCGAGCGTCTCGATGCCATTCGGGGTGTGAATGCGGCGGAGCTCGGCGAGGCGCGCGGTGATGGTGTCGCGGGGGTAGCTGGCGGCGGGGGCGGCGGGGCGCTGGGCGGAGGCGCCGCTCATCGCCGTCATGTTGAGTACCGTCGTGGCGAGCGCCGTGAGAGCCGCGTTACGCATCGGCTACTTGGCCGCCTTCGCCCACTCGGCGCGGACGGCATCGAACCAGCCGTGGGCGACGACGATGCGTTGTGAGTTCTCCATCGGACGGATCAGGACGAGGCGACCGTCGGGCATGACGTCGAAGTTGGCGTGCCCGCGGAACGGCGGGAGATCGAAGCCACTGCGCACGAGCGTGTCACGCGCGACCACGCTGACGCCGGCGGTCGTGGCAATCGTCGCACGCACCAACATGCCATCACGCGGCACGTAGTACACCGACCGACCGTCGCGCGACCACACCGGTTGCTGGCCGCCGGACTCGGAAATGCGATAGGCGACGGCTCCATCGGGGAACGCGCGCACGTACACATCCAGGCCCGCGCCCGCTTCGTCCGAGGCGTACACTACCCACTTGCCATCGGGAGAGAATCGCGGCGTCTCCTCGCCGGCGGGCGTCGCGACGAAGGGCTTTGAGGCGGTGTCACCGGCGATCTTGCGATACCGCAGATCCGCAGAAGAGCCGGAACCGATACGGTACATCAGGTACTGCGCATCGGGAGAGACCACCCCTTCCCAGAGCGCAATCTTCGCATCGCGATGCAGCAGCTCCATCCCACCGGCACCATTCGCCGCACGCCAGACGATCGTCGACTTGTCGGTCCCACTGAACGCGCGCATCAGCAGCCGCTCCCCGTCGGGCGTCCATTCGGGGCGCGCCACCTCCATCGGCGACGACTGGCGTTCGTTGAAGCGGGTCAATGCCCGTGCGCGCAGATCATAGACGACCACATCGGACGCGAGGCCGACCGTCACCGCAATGCGCGTGGCATCGGGCGACAGTCGCGGCTCGCTGGCGCTTTCGAGTCCCGCGGTCAGTACTTGAGCCGAGCCGTTTGGACTGACGAGGGTCAGCGCCGATTTGGTGTCTCCATAGCGGTAGATCAGCGATCCGTCATCGGCGAGTGCGGCGGCGAGAATACCGATATCGCTCGCGACCCCCTGCATCATCAACCGTGGTTCGCCGGACACGGCGCGTCGCTTCCCGTCGAACGGCACACCATAAATCGCCCCGCGCTCGTTCGCGTACACGAGCGTGCCGTCCTGCACTCCCAGGATGCGTGACCCGACGAGCCCAAGGGACGTGACCGAATCGGTCGAGCGCGAGTAGGCCATGAGCCGCGAATTGCCGACATTGCCTCCCCAGTCGACGAAGAGCATGGTCTCGCCGTCGTCGAGCAGATGCGGCGTCTGCGACTGTCGGCCGGTCTGCACGAGCGGCCGCAACGGCTTCACCGTCCCGCCGTTCTCGGGCACGACAATGATCGGGCCCGCGTCGCCCACGTAGATGTGGCCATCGGTCGACCAGTCGCCACCGCGCGGATTGCGCAGGTCGGCGAGAAACTCCACGTTTCCGCCAGCCGTCGGCACCTTCTTGAGCTTCCCGTTCGCGGCGAACGCGACCCACGTCCCATCGGGAGACAGAAAGAGTTGCGTGGCCCCGTCGGTGCCCTCGAGGCGGCGGGCCCGTACGTCGTCGAAGGCCCGTACATAGGCGTGTGTCATACCGGCGCTGTCGCGCGCGACAAAGACGATGCGTTTCGCCACCGACGAGATATCGATCGACGCGTAGCCTACCGTGAGCTGCGCGCCCTCGGGTTGATCGACCGTGTATTGGATCGCCTTCGTCGCGCCCTCCACCCTGCCCTGGGCGGCGCGCCACCAGCCAACGCCCGCGGTGCCGGCGGCGATGGCGAGTAGCGTGGCGGCGATGAGCGGACCGCGTGATACCGGAGCACCCGACGTGGCCGTGGTCGTTCGCGAAGCCGATCGGGTCCCCTCGCTGCCGAGCGCCTCGATGAACTCCTTGGCCGTCTCGAACCGATCGGCCGGCAACTTCTCGAGGGCCCGCAGCACGGCGTCTTCCACCCCGGCCGGAACGGCCTTCCGCTGCACGCCGATCGGGCGCGGCTCCTCGGTGAGCACACGGGCAATGATTGCCTGCACGCTCGGCCCGGTGAACGGGGCCTCGCCCACCAGCATTTCGTAGGTGACCGCTCCCAAGGCATAGAGATCGCTGCGCGCATCGATGGTGCGCTCGCCCATCGCCTGTTCGGGGCTCATGTAGTTCGGCGTGCCCAGGCTCAGCCCCGTCTGGGTCATGCGCTGGCCGCCGGCGGTCTGAACCGCAAGCGCAATGCCGAAATCGGCGACGAGCGCCGACCCATCGTGCAGGAGGATGTTCTCCGGCTTGATGTCGCGGTGGATGACGTTCTGGCGGTGCGCGTAGTCGAGCGCGCTCGCCACCTCGCGCGCGATGCGGACGGCGTCGGCAATTGGGAGCTGGCGCTCACGATCCAACCGCGCACGGAGCGTCTCGCCGGTCACGAGCGGCATGACGTAGTACAGGAGGCCGTCAGCCGCGCCGCTGTCCAGCAGCGGCAGGATATGCGGATGCTGGAGTCGCGCGGTGGTGCGGATTTCCGTGAGAAAGCGTTCGCCACCAAGCGCGGCACCGAGGTCGGGGTGCAGGACCTTGATGGCGACGTCGCGCTCGTGCTTGAGGTCGTGCGCGAGGTAGACCGTCGCCATGCCACCGGCGCCAAGCTCGCGGTCGAGGCGGTAGCGGTCGGACAACGCCGACGCGAGGCGGCTGATGGTGTCGGTCATTCGTGCGCGGAGTTCACTTGTTCACGGCGTCCACCGCCTGTTTCATCTTGGCCACCCAGTTCGGCACCACACGCAGCGACCGCACGGGCGCCTCGATGTCCGCCTGCAGATAGATCACCCGACCATCCACGCTCAGCTGCGACGACGCGCCGGGCGTGTCGAGTGCGCGTGTGGAATTGAACCACCGCCGCATCGGACCGACGGGGTTCTCGGCCGAGGCGGTGATCGTGACGCGATCGAACCCCCACGGCTCGTAGCTCTTGAAGACGAGCTCTGTCGCCGAAAGCCAGTGCGGATCGTCGGCATTGGATCCGCTGTGCAGCGGATACCGTTTCCCCGTACGCGGCAGCGGCTCGAGCCACATCGCGTTCTCGTCGGGCTGCGAGTACGCGATCCACTTACCGTCTGGCGACACCGCCCCGTAGAGGGCATCGGTGACCAGCGTGGTGGTCGTGGTGGACCGCTGCTCGACGTTCATCGCGACCACCTTAGTCGCCCAGTCACTCAGCGTGACGCGGCCATCCGGCAGCCAGTCGTTGGGCTCGAAACTTCCGCCACGCACGAGCGGCGGCGGCGCCTCGCTCGCGTTGAGCGGGCGCAGGTACAGCTCGAGCGTGCGATCTCTCGTCCAGAGCGCGTATACCAAGCGATCGCCGGTTGGGCTCCAGAGGGGTTGCCGAATGTTTGGGGCGCTCGCGAGCACGTCGAAGCGGCCCGTCTGCAGATCGTACACGCGCAGTTCCTGTCCTTCGAGTACCTCGACCGTCGCGGCCAGCCGCTTGCCATCGGGACTCATGCGCCACAACTGAAACGCCGCGCGCCCCACCGGCAGCGTGTCGATCGACTGCGCATTCTGCCGTACGAGCTGCCCCACCGCGTGGTTGGCCCCCACGGCGTACACCAGCGTCCCGTTGTCGGCGATGCGGTAGCTCGCGGCGGCCGAGTAGTCGCGCAGCGACAATCCCGACAGCATACGCACGGGGCGCCCGATGGTCCGTTTGACGAGATCCACGCGCGCGGCCTGCAGATCCCCCTGCTGATTCGCGTACACCACGTACCGCTCATCAATCACGGTGAACTGCGAACCATAGACCAACGAGCTGTCGCTCTCGCGGCGAAAGAAGAAGCCCTCCACCGGCTTGGTCGTGTCGGCCTGCATCTCCACTCGAGCCGCCATCCGATTGGATCCCCCTCCGCACATGAGGGTACCCGGGTCGGGCAGCGGCGAACTGAGCTCGCAGTAACCAATGGACCGGAGCACCGAGACGCCGGCGTCCGCATCCACGATCCGGGCGCTGCGTCCGATATCCTCGATGGACACCAGATGCTGCGCGTCCTTCCAGAAGAGGTGCGAGATGGTCTTCGCCCGCGCGAGCACCGTGGGCTTGCCGCCCGCCATGGGTATGCGTTCGATCGACAGCCCAGCCGTCCCCCCACTGCCCGGCTGGCCGCCGCTGCTTGTGGCGCGCGTGGCAACGTAAGCAAGGGATTGTCCATCGGGGGCGATGGCCGGCGCGAAAGCTGGGGCATCATCCGTCACGCGACGGCTGGTGCCGTCGAGGAGCGACCGATACCACAACGTGGTACGGGAGGGATCGGCAGCGGTCGGATCCGCGGCCGCCGGATACACCACGAAGTCTCCGGTCGGCGACACCGCAAAGGGTGTCGCGAGCGACATCGCGGCGCTGTCGGGGAGCACCACGTCGTACTCGGTGGGCCCGCTCGGCGGCGTGGGTCGGGTGGCCATCCAGCCGACGGCGGCGACGGCGACCACGCACGCCGCCGACGTCGCGAGCGCCAGCGTGCGCCACCGCGTGGCGGTGCGTCCACTGACGTGGGCACCCGAACGCGACGACAGACGGCTGGTGCCAGTGTCGTTGAGCGCCTGCACGAACGCGGCAGCGCTGGCATAGCGATCGGCGGAGAGTTTCTCAATCGCGGTGTGCACGGCGGCGGCGACATGCGGCGGCACCGCCTTGCGAATGGTGGCGATGGGTTCGGGCTCGCTGCTCAACACCTTCGCCACGATCGCCTGCACGGTGGGGCCGGTGAACGGCGGCTCGCCGGTGAGCATCTCGTACACCACCGCACCCAGCGCGTAGAGATCCGAGCGCGCGTCGAGCGTCTTCTCGCCCATCGCCTGTTCCGGCGACATGTACTGGGGCGTGCCGAGCGACAGGCCGGTTTGCGTCATGCGCTGGCCGCCGGCACTTTGCACGGCCAACGCGATGCCGAAGTCGGCCACCAGCGCGTGGCCGTTCTGCAGCAGGATGTTTTCGGGCTTGATATCGCGATGAATCACGCCGAGCCCGTGGGCGTAGCCGAGGGCATCGGCGACCTCGCGGGCGATCAGCAGCGCGTCGTCGATGGGGAGCTGCTTCTCGCGGTCGAGCCGGGCGCGGAGCGTTTCGCCGGTGACGAGCGGCATGACGTAGTACAGCAGACCGTCGGCCGCGCCGCTGTCGAGGAGCGGCAGGATGTGCGGATGCTGCAGGCGCGCGGTGGTGCGGATTTCGGTGAGAAAGCGTTCGCCACCAAGCGCGGCACCGAGGTCGGGGTGCAGCACCTTGATGGCGACGTCGCGGTCGTGCTTGACGTCGTGCGCGAGGTACACGGTGGCCATGCCGCCAGCGCCGAGTTCGCGCTCAATACGGTACCGGTCGGCCAGCGACGCCGCGAGTCGTTCGCTCACGTCGCTCATCGCGTCAACCCGGGAATCGCGGCCAGATACACATCGCCTCGGTACTGGCTCGCCACGCACGCGCCGACGGCGCTGCCCGTCGCGACAATAATGCTCTCCACCCGGCACTGCGCCGGCACCGACATCACACGCTCCGGTGACTGGACCGTACCGGTCGCGTTGACCCGATACAGTGCGGGGCCGCGGGGCTCCCAGCGCCCGTAGTACACCCAGCCGTCCTTGGTCCAGCTGAGCGTGGTATTCGCGAGCGAGCCCGAATACAGCACAAGTGGGCGAAAGTCCCAGCGCGCCAGCGAAGAGACGCCAATGGCGGAGCCGGTCGGGGTGGACACCAACAGCGCGGCCGAGCGGCCGTCGGGGCTCACGGTGTGCTTCACGACGCGCAGACTATCGGGGGCTCGCACGGTGCGCACCATTGCTTTGGTCGAATCGAGAACCATCAGGCTCTGGTAGTCCCGCCCAATCGCCGCCAGTCCACTCGCACCAAACGGGACGACGCGCCGGGGCCATGTCGCGCCGGCGCTGTCCCGGTTGGTAATGCGCTGCGTGGCGGTCGCCACGTCGTACAGCACGTTCTTCCCGCTTTCGATGCGCTGAAACACGATCCGTGATCCGTCTGGAGAGAGCGGCGAGTGCGACCCAACGCCGGCCCCCGCTCCGGTGCTCACGGCCTCCTCCTTCAACGGGCTGGCGCCGAGGCGGATACGATACAGGTTGTCACCGCTACCATTGCCACGCAGGAAATAGAGGGTCTGACCATCGTCGCTGATGGCCGGATCGGCGTACCATGACGTCCCCGAAGTGACGCGACGCGGCGGCATCGCCGTGGTGGTGCCAACGCCGAAAACCCACTGATCAGCCAGCGCATCACCGGAGATGTAGGCGAGTCCAGCGCTTCGTCGCGCGAGATCAAAGTCGCCTCGATACAGTGCCTGCAAGCGCGGCATGATGTTCGACGACGCGCCGGAGAAGTGCCCATCGCGGGTTACGGAAACCTTGACCCAGTCATCCTCTCGTCCGGGCGCGGCCATAAACCGCACGAGGGCCTCGCCGTTCGGCGTCCACCGGATGACCGATCGCCCATCATTTCGCATCGAGTCGACGAGCGCACCGTTACGACGGGCGATGAAGATCTTCGCCCCGGTGTTGATCGCCAGCAACGATCCATTCGGCGACCACGCCACCGCCCATACTTCTGGGGACGGCAGCTTCAGGCTATCGGTCGCTTGACCGGTGGCGAGCGATAGGATGTAGGCAAAAGCGGACGCCAGCGTCGTGCCGTTCTTCGGAATGAAGAGTAACGAATCGCCAGTCGGATCGACATCAAACGTTCCGGGTGTCGTGACCTGGCGCGTTGCGCCGCCAAGTCGAGGCACCACGAAAATCCCGCGCCGTGCCGAATCGAGCGTTGCCGACACGATCATCGAGGTGCCATTCGGCAGCCAACGCACATCCCAAATGATTTTCGCGTTATCGATGACGCGGGCCGACTCACTGCCGCCGGTATCCTGCACTACAAGCGCCGATCGACAGGGCACGCCGCTGTCGAGCGCTTCCTCATCGCTGAAGCCGTCGTTGTCCGCCTGATCGCACTCGCGTAGGACGTATGCGAGTACCGCCCCATCAGCACTCAGGGCCGGAACGCCCGCCTTCCCCGTAAATGTGAATTGCTTGCTGGTCGCGGTGGACAGGGTCCCGGGCGACGTCCGTAACGCACTGGTCAGCGCGGTCGCGGCGACCGCGCCGAGCAGGATGCCGGCCGCGAGCATGATGCGGCCATCGAGACGCGCGCGCTTGCCGCCCATGCTTGGCGCTTCGCTGGTGCTGGCAGTAAACGCCGACCCGTCGCGCAGCGCGTCGGCAAAGGCGGCGGCGGTGGCGAAGCGGTCGGCCGGCAGCTTCGCGAGCGCCTTCAGGACCGCGCGCTCCACCGGCGGCGCGAGGGTTTTGCGCGTCAGGGACGGCCGTTCGGGTTCGGCATTCAGCACCTTGGCCACGACCGCCTGCATCGTGGCGCCGGTGAACGGGGGCTCACCGGTGAGCATCTCGTAGGTGATCGCGCCCAGCGCATAGATATCAGAACGCGCGTCGATGGTGCGCTCGCCCATGGCCTGCTCGGGGCTCATGTAGCTCGGCGTGCCGAGCGACAAGCCCGTTTGCGTCATGCGGGGGCCGCCCGCCTGTTGCACGGCGAGCGCGATACCAAAGTCCGCAACGAGGGCGTGCCCGCCCTGCAAGAGAATGTTCTCCGGCTTGACGTCGCGGTGGATGACGTTCTGCGCGTGCGCGTAGTGCAGCGCGTCGGCCACCTCGCGCGCGATCAGCAGCGCGTCCTCAATCGGGAGCTGGCGCTCGCGCTCGAGCCGGGCGCGCAGCGTTTCGCCGGTGACCAGCGGCATCACGTAGTACAGCAAACCATCCGCCGCGCCGCTGTCGAGGAGCGGCAGGATGTGCGGATGCTGCAGGCGCGCGGTGGTGCGGATCTCGGTGAGGAACCGCTCGCCGCCGAGGGCGGCGCCCAGGTCCGGGTGGAGGACCTTGATGGCGACGTCGCGGTCGTGCCTGACGTCGTGCGCGAGGTAGACGGTGGCCATGCCGCCGGCGCCGAGTTCGCGGATCACGCGGTAGCGATCGGCGAGGGCAGCGGTAAGGCGCGCGAGCACGTCGTTCATTTCGTTCTCAGTGTCTGCGGCCAGTTCACCAGCACATTGATCTGCGTGGGGGCACCGGTCGGTTTGAGCATCAGGAATCGCCCGTCCCGGGCCACATCGTACTGCGCGTAGTTTGGCGAGGCCAGATAGTCGCCCTCGAAGAGCGTGGTCCGTGACACGACGCGAAAGGTAGGCGTGTGTTCGACACGGGCGCTGATCATCTGGCGGCCCGCGCGATAGAAGAGCTGCGTGCCGTCTCGCGACCAGATCGGTTCCGTCCCGCCGCCCGCGGAGATCGTGATGACGGGGCCCGGTCCGGGGAACGGACGGACGTAGACCTCGCGTCGAGCGGTCTCTCCGGTCACGTAGGCGACCCAGCGGCCGTCGGGGGAGAAGCGCGCCATCGTCGCCGACTGGCCGGCATCGACAAAGACCCGAGACGGTTCGTCCGTCCCGAGTCGCACGACCTTGAGCCCGCCATCGCTGTTGGCCCGAAAGAGCAGCCACGCGGCGTCCGGAGACATCACCGCGGAGTAGACCGAGCCGTCGGCGCGCATGGTCCGATTGCCGAGCACTTCGTAGGTGCCACTTCCGTCGGCGGGTTGCCAGAGCAGGCCGGACGCCGCTTTCACATCGGTCCGCGTGGACTGATAGAGCACGCGCGAGCCGTCGGGCGTCCACTCGGGACGTTGGCCCATGGTCCCCAATCGACTGATGGTCGCGTTGGCAAGGGTATAGACCGACACGCCCACCGTGCGTCCGTCGCCCCCCTCGTTCGTGAAGGCCAGTTGCGCTTCGTTCGGCGACAGTCGTGGATCGGCGCCGCGCGTCACCGAGTCGAGCCCAGGGATCGCCGAGACGGTACGCCCATCAGCGCTCACCCAGAGGGCGCGCGACGTCCGACCACCACTCGCCGCGACCAGCACGCCCGTTTCGCTCAGGGCGGCATTCCATGACCCGACCGACACCACCTCGGCATCGTTCGGCGCCCGCGGCGACGACGGATCGAAGGGCACACTGAGCAAGGCCTCCTCGCCGATCGCCTTGTACAGCAACCGGCCCGCTCCATACCCAAGCGCCTGCCCGACAATCGTCGAGTTGACGACCTCGCCGCTCTCGAGCGAGGTGACGCTGAGCAGATCGTCCTCGCCACCACCGGGGCCAAAATCCGTGAAGGCGATGTGCCGACCGTCAGGGAGCGCCACCGGCCACATATGCAGATGACCGCTTGGGCCAGCGGCGGCCGTCGTGAGCGGGCGAATGTCCCCGCCGTTCGCCGAGACGATGCGAAGCCCCTTGCCACGCGCGCCGATGCCGCCCAACACGATCGTATTGTCGCGGGTCCAGACGATCCCGTTGGCGCCATCGAGATCAGCGATGGGCTGCGCCGGTCCGCCGGACAGCGGCGCCTTCATCAAGCGCCCACGATTGACAAACGCGACCCATTTCCCGTCGGGGGAGAAGGCGACGCCCCCATAGCGCAGGCCATCGGCGGCCCCAATGGCCCTGGTGCCGTTCGAGTCCAGCGAACGCACCCGGAGCCGTGGAATCGTGGCGGAATCGGCGATGTACGCGAACTGGCGGCCGTCCGCAGAAATGGCGAGGGCCTGCAATTGGACGCCGTCGCTGAGCGGGACCGAAAAACTCACGACCGGCGCGTTCGGCGCGACGCCCCGCGCGCGCCACCCCCACCAGGCCACCGTCATGGACACGAGCGCCACCATCACCGACACCAGCGTGAGCGCCCGAAGACCGCGACCGGTGGCTTCGGGGCCCGCGGACGCCCCCGCCCCGCGCCCGCGAGCGACGGGCGCCTCGCTCCCGAGCGCGTCGATGAACTCGCGAGCGGACTCGAAGCGATCGGCGGGCAACTTCTCTAACGCGCGCAGCACAGCGTACTCGACCCCTGCCGGCACCGCCTTGCGCTGCACGCCGATAGCGCGCGGCTCCTCGGTGAGCACGCGCGCGATGATGGCCTGCACGCTCGGCCCGGTAAACGGGGCTTCGCCCACCAGCATTTCGTAGGTGACCGCCCCGAGCGCATAGAGGTCGCTGCGCGCGTCGATGGTGCGTTCGCCCATCGCCTGCTCGGGGCTCATGTAGTTCGGCGTGCCGAGCGAGAGCCCCGTTTGCGTCATGCGCTGGCCGCCGGCGCTTTGCACGGCGAGGGCGATGCCGAAGTCGGCGACGAGCGCCGAGCCATCGTGCAGGAGGATGTTCTCCGGCTTGATGTCGCGGTGGATGACGTTCTGGCGGTGGGCGTAGTCGAGCGCGCTGGCCACTTCGCGCGCAATGCGGACCGCGTCGGCGATGGGGAGCTGGCGTTCGCGATCGAGCCGCGCCCGCAGCGTCTCACCGGTCACCAGCGGCATGACATAGTACAGCAGGCCGTCCGCGCTCCCACTGTCGAGCAGCGGCAGGACGTGCGGATGCTGCAGGCGCGCGGTCGTGCGGATCTCGGTGAGGAACCGCTCGCCGCCCAGCGCGGCGCCCAAGTCGGGGTGCAGAACCTTGATGGCGACGTCGCGGTCGTGCCTGACGTCGTGCGCGAGGTAGACGGTGGCCATACCGCCGGCGCCGAGTTCGCGGTCGAGGCGGTAGCGGTCAGCGAGGGCGGCGGTGAGGCGGTCGATCATAGGCCGACCGCTCGCCGTAGCTCGGGATAGCGAGGATGCGTGCGCGTCAACGTCGAAAAGAACGCGGTGCGCAAGAAGTACGGACCGGTCGTATCGCAGCGCTTCACCGATTCGATCGCGTAGGCCATGGCCTCGTCGCTGCGGCCGAGTCCATCGGCGGCGGCGGCCAGCAGAACGCGCGGGACCACATCGGTCTGCGAGCGGGCGATGAGCTCGTCGTACACGGCAGCGGCGAGCGACTGTTGGCCCAGCGCGAGATACGCCTTGGGCAGTGCGCAAAGGAAATAGGGGCTTCGCCCGAATTCGGCGAACGCCGTCGCGGTGACCTCCAGAGTACCAGCGGCATCGCCCGCCCACGAATGCACCATGACCCGCACGTAGCTCACCAGGAACGAATGGGGATCCAGTGCGTATCCCCGCTCCACTTCGCCGATGGCCTCGTCATAGCGATGCTGCACAAGCAAACCGAGCGCCCGCTGCCCGGCGCAGAAGGTGCTCAACGGATCATCGTGCACGGCCCTGGTGAGCTCGGCGATACCGCGTTCGTCGTCTTCACGAAGACAGATCAGTCCCTGCATCGCATAGTTGGCGCGGACGTCGGCCAGGCGCGGCTGCGCGGCGAGTGCGCGCTCCCACCATGCGAACGCCGCGCTCGGGTCGTGCTCCAACACCAGGCTCACACTCGCCAAGGTGCCCATCACGGACGCGAGGCTGGGATCCAGCTCGAGGGCGCGCTGCAATGTACGCTTGATGACCGGCAACGTCCCGTCCACCGGGAGCAATCCATACCGAACGGTCGTGGCGAGCGTATCACCCAAGGCCGCATGCGCTTCCGCGTTCCTTGGATCGAGTTCTACGGCCCGTTCGAAACACTCGCGCGCGAGGATGAGACTCCGCCCCCGTTGAGCGAGGAGGGCCCGCCCCTTCGCGACGAGCTCGAAGGCATCGAACTCCGCCGTGGTCGCGCGGCCGGCCCCCGTGGCCGACGGGGTGAACGTCACCTGCAGTCTGGATGAGATGGCGCTGGCGATCTCGTCCTGCACTGCGAACACATCGGTCAGCTCGCGATCGAAGCGCTCCGACCAGAGGTGAAAGCCGTTCTCGACGGCGACCAGCTGGACCGTCAGCCGCATGCGATTGCCGGAGCGGCGCACGCTGCCCTGGAGGACCGTCGCCACGTTGAGCGCGGCGCCGATCTCGGCGAGCGCAACGGCCTTCCCGCGGAAGGAGAACGCGGAGTTGCGCGCGGCAACGTACAGCCCCTCTGTGCGCACCAGGGCATCGAGGATGTCGTCGGCGATGCCGTCGGCGAGATACTGGTTGTCCGGATCGGCGCTGAGGTTCTCGAATGGCAGAATGGCGAGCGACTTGGCGGGTGCCGCGGGCGCCGCGGTGCGCGATTCGGGTTCGTTGAGCGCGCTGACGAAGTGCGCCGCCGTTTCGTAGCGATCGACCGCCGCGCGGGCCAGCGCCCGACTGACCGCGCGCGAGACCGGGTGCGGTACGCCTTCACGCAACGCCGCCACTTCCACCGGCGTCTGCACGAACCGCTTGGCGATCACCGCCTGCACCGTGGGGCCGGTAAATGGCGGTTCGCCCACGATCATCTCGTACAGTACGCAACCGAGGCTGTACAGATCACTGCGGCCGTCGACGTCCTCCCCAACGGCCTGCTCGGGGCTCATGTACGCCGGTGTGCCGACGCTCATGCCCACCTGCGTGAGCGTATCGGCGCTGGTATCGCTCACGGCTTTGCCAATGCCGAAGTCGGCCACCAGGACGTGACCGTTCTGCAGCATGATGTTCTCGGGCTTGATGTCCCGATGAATAACGCCGATGCCGTGGGCGTGATCGAGCGCGCCGGCCACTCCGCTCGCAATGCGCACCGCCTCGGTCAATGGCAGCTGGCGCTGGGCGTCGAGCCGCTCCCGGAGGGACTGCCCCTGCACCACCGGCATGACGTAGAAGAGCGTGCCACCGGCTTCGCCCGAATCGTACAGGGGTAGGATGTGCGGGTGACTGAGCTTCGCGGCCAGCTGAATTTCGCGAAGAAAGCGCTCGCGACCGACCGACTGCGCCACGTCGTCGCGAAGCACCTTGATCGCCACCGGCCGCTCGTGCTTCAGGTCCTGGGCGAGATACACCGTCGCCATACCGCCCTGACCCAATTCGCGGTCGAGGCGGTAGCGGTCAGACAGGGCGGCACTGAGGTGATCAAGGAGGGTGCTCACTGTTCACAAGATGCAGCCCCAACCGCGTTGCTGCCATGCGCTGGCGCCCCTCGCGTAGATTCTCCGACGTGACGACTCCGACCCGCACCCTGCTCGGTCTGCTCTTCCCGTCGTGGACGTTCTTTGACGCGGTGCGACCGACGCCCGCGTTGGAAGTCCGACGCTTCCCCACCGCCGGAATGGCCGGCGACTGGCGCCCCGCCGTCACGCCCCCCCGCCGCCGCTGGTGGCACCTCGTGTTCAACCCGGCGGGCACGCACACGCTGGCGGCGCAGACGCTCGTCGAGGCGTGGTGCCGTGAGCTCCTCGATGCGGAGGAGCCCCCGAGCCCAGACAGCCAATCGTTTCCGCTGGTGCTGGCGTTCGCGGAAGCCGCGGTGGCTGCCGAGGGGGCCGCCACCCGTCCCGCGCCGCACGGCTGGCAGCTGCGGTTGGTGCTGCGACACCCGAAGGACAGCCGTCCGGAGGTGCTCTACGAGACGAGCCGCCTGCCCTTCCCGCCCTCGGGCGTGTCGACATGAGTGGAAGCGCTCCCCTGCTGGCCTCGACCATCGTGTGGATGTGCCGCGCGGCAGCGGTGGCGGCCGCCATCAACGCCCTCGAACTCCTGGTCCTCCGCGCCAGCTGGGCTGACCGTGGCATCTGGTCGGCGCCGCTCCTGTCAGCAGCGTGGGGTGCGTGGCGCGGGGTTCTACGCGCACGCGGCTTCACCGTGGTCCTCTTCGGTCAGCTCGCGGGCGCCCTCGTGCTGGCGCTGGCCCCGGGCACGGGCCTCGGCTGCCTGGCCGCGGTGCTGATGGCGTGGACGAGCTGGCTCGCCGCGCTCCGCTTTCGCGGGAACGTGAATGGCGGCAGCGACGCGATGCTCTTCACCGTGTTGGGCGGGCTCGCCGTGGCGCAGCTTCCCGCCGTTTCCGAGGTGGTGCACGAGGGCGGGGTCCTGTACATCGCGGCGCAGCTCACGCTGTCATACGTGCGCGCCGGCCTCGTGAAGGCGAAAGAACCGACCTGGTGGCGAGGGGACGCGCTGGCAGCGTTTCTCGCGCTGCCGGCCTATGGTGTTCCGGCGTGGGTACCGCGACAGATCCCGCGGCACGCGCTCGTGCTCCGCGTGGCGTCAGCCTGCGTGATTGGCTTTGAGTGCCTTGCTCCGGTGGCCTGGCTCGATCCGGTCGCCTGTATTGCCGTGATGGTCGCGGCGTTTGCGTTCCACGCCGCCACGGCGGTGCTGTTCGGCCTCAATCGGTTTCTGCTCGCGTGGACCGCCGCTCTGCCGTCACTGTGGTACGCGGTCCATCGGGTAGGGTGAGCAGCCGCAGGCTACCGGTTGCTCACTGCTCGATGCTCTTCATGATCGCATCGGCCCGCGGATCCTTGCGCAACGCATCGTAGCGTTCGGCGCGGTTGTACATCTGCAGCCAGCTGTCGGGCTGCTTGACGGCCCGCTCGATCAGCGTCACGGCGGCCGCATGATCGCCCAACACTTCCAGCGTTGCCGCCAGCACCCCCATGGCAGGCATTTCGCCGCCATTCTTCACGCGCAGATTCTCCATGGCGCGTCGCGCGTCGGCGGGGCGGCGGGCACGCGCGTACACATAGGCGAGCACGCCTTCAGTCTGATTGGGGAGGTTCCTCGGCAGCTGCTCCAGGTTGTGCTGCAGCGCGACGATGGCCTCGTCGTGTCGGCCGAGGTAGCTAAGCGCCTCCCCTCGTACATCCCATGCCAACGCATAGGTGGAGTCCATCGACAGGATCGAGCGCGCGGCGGAGTCGGCCTCGCGGTAGCGGCGCTCGGTCATCAGCAGCTGGGCCCCCCAGGTCCGTGCGATCAGCGACGCGGGTTCGGCCGCCTGCGCCCGGGCCGCATGGTCACGCGCCTCCTCGAAGCGTCCCATGTGGACGAGATTGAGTGCGTGCCAGCCCCAGAGGATGGCTACGCTGGAATCGAGGGCCTGCGCGCGTCGGTAGTTCGCGTCCGCCACGCGATTATCGAAGACGCCCATCTGCGCCGAGGCGATCGCGCCCCACGCTTCGGCCACCGTGGAGTCGATGGCAATCGCCTTGCGCGCCGCGGCAATGGCCATCGGTGCCGTGATGCGGGCAGTGCCCTGCTCGTAGAACGGGATAGACGCCAGCGCTAACCCCAATGCCGCATGGGCGCGCGCGAACTGCGGGTCCCGCGCCACCGCGCGTTCAAAGAGCGCGATCGACTGCCGTACGGTTTGTGCCGTACGACGCCCGAACATCACCTGTCCTTGCAGGTACAACGCGTAGGCCTCAGGGTCGGCGGTCTCAACGCGCGTCGCCGTCGCCGCACGCACGCCGTCCAACGCGCCCAGCAGCTTGGTGGCCACCGCCCGCGCGATTTCGTCCTGCAACGCAAAGACGTTGGTGAGTGGCCGATCATACTTCTCGGTCCACGTCACCGCGCCATCGCTGGCCGACACGAGCGAGACATTCACCCGGACCTGCCCCGCCGCGCGCTGGACGCTGCCGGTGAGCAGTGAGCCCACCCCCAGTTCACGCGCGATGGCACTCTCATCCAGACCGCGCGCCTGCAGCGCCCCGGCGCTCGACCGGCCAATGACGCGCACACCGGTCTTGGAGAGGGCGCGCGTCATCTCCTCAGCCAACCCGATGCCAAAGAAATCGTCGGCCTTGTCGCCGCTCAGATTGGCGAGCGGCAGCACTGCGATCGACCGGTTCGGTGCGCTCGCGGTGGCGTTCACGGCGGCGGCCGTGCGCGAGGGCGACGACCCACTGCCCCCGCGCCGCAGCAGGATCGCCGCCGCCACCGCGGCCACGAGGACGCCGCCGGCGAGCAGCAGACTGCGGCCCCGACGGGCAGTCGGCGCCGGTGTGCCACCGGCACGCGCCCCCGTGGCTCCGCCGGGCGTCGCCACGCCATCGAGGATCTGCAGCACCTCCTCCGCGTTCGCCGGCCGATGCGCCGCGTCCTTCTCGAGGCAGCGGAGCACGAGGCCGTTCAGCGAGTCGGGCACCGCCGTGCTTCGCTGGGTGAGCGGCACCGGCGTTTCCGACAGGTGGGCCGCGATCATCTGCGCCGAGTTCGCCTTGCCCGCAAACGGATGGGTGCCCGTGAGCAGCTCGTAGGCCAGGACGCCCCACGCGTAGATGTCGGCCCGCTGATCGACGTCGGCGCCCACGGCCTGTTCGGGCGCCATGTACGACGGCGTGCCGATCGAGCCGCCAACCTGCGTGAGCGAAGCGCTTGTGACCGCAGCGGTGCCACCGTCACCAATGGTGCGCGACGCACTGAGCGCCTTGGCGATCCCGAAGTCCGTCACCACCGCCGTGCCACCCGACAGCAGGATGTTCTCCGGCTTGATGTCCCGATGGACCACGCCCTGCGAATGCGCGTACGCCAGCGCGCGCGCCACGTCCCGCAGAATACTGAGCGACTGCGAAGCCGTGAGCGGCGCCCCATTCGACAGCCGCGCGCGCAGCGACTCCCCGGTTACGAACGGCATCGTGTAGTACGGCAGCAAGCCCGAGCTGCCCGTGCTCAACACGGGCACGATGTTGGCCTGCTGCAACCGCGCCGCCAGCTTCACTTCACGCGCAAAGCGATCGGCGCTGACGCCCTCGGCCAGCTCGGGGGCAATGACCTTCACCACCACCGTGCGGCCGAGCGCATTCTCGTGGGCCACGAACACGCGCGACATGCCGCCACCACCCAGCTCACGCTCGAGGGTGTAGCTGTCGCCGAGCGTGGATTGGAGCTGGGTGCGGAGGTCGGTCACTTCGGAGCGGCGGGATTGGTCGGACGAGCAAGCTGGGAAGGCCTCGCAAAGCTACCCGAGCCTCCTCGTCCGGTCGAGGCGACCTCGGGATACCCCAGCTGCCGGAACAGCGGTTGCAGGCGAGGATCCTCCCGGAGACGGGGGCCGTAGTACGCGTACATCCCCCACGCGACGCGAGCCTCGATCATCTCCGGGTCGCGAATCGCGCGCTCGAACACCGCCAACACGGCGTTGTCGTCGCGCATGTAACGCGCCAATGAGATCGCCGCGAAGGTGGGCCCGCGCGCGATGAGCGAATCGGTGGCCATTTCCCGGGTCGCGGGATTGGACCAGAGCGGCGCAAAGCGGGCCAACACGTCGCGCCGTTCATGGGTCTTGGCCCCCAGGGCGGTATTTAAGGCGACCGCGGCGGCATCAAGCCGCCCGAGTGCCAATTCGTGGCTGAAGCGAAAGCGCCACCCATACCACGCCTGCGGCTGCTGCGCCAAGCCCTGGGCAAAGAGCGGGTCGGCTTCGGCATGACGATCCTGCCCGGCATAGGCGATCGCGAGCGAGAGGGTGATGACGTGTGCTAGCGGATCGAGACGGTGCGCCGCCTCCATCTCCCGGATGCCTTCGTCGAACCGGCGATCGGCCATGAGAGCATAGCTGTACCACTGATGCCCGGTCGCGTACGCCGGGCTGAGGGCGATGGCGCGCTCGAACGCAGCCAACCCTTCCGCGAAGCGCCCGCGCTTGTCGAGCACTTCGCCGAGCGACGCATACGCCTCGCCGAGCGTGGGCGCCAGCGCGATGGCACGCCGAGCCGCCGCTTCGGCCAACGGAAGAATCCCGTCGGTGGTGACGCCGGGGACGCCGTACTCATCCGGAACTGAGAGCACGTAGGTGTCGGACAACCCGGACCATGCCCGCGCGTACGAGGAATCGATGGCGATGGCCTGCTTGAAGGCCGTCGTTGCCTGGATCATCCCGTCGGTCGTTCGGAGATTCCAGTGATAGCGCCCCAGCAGATACTGCTCGTAGGCGGCGGCGTTCGCGGTGCCGCCGATATCACGCAGCGAGTCAGGCACGGCGGCCAGCGTGAGCCGCATCGCGGCGACGACCGCGCGTGCCACTTCATCCTGCACCGCGAAGATGTCGGTGGCGGGACGATCGAAGCTTTGCGACCAGAGGATGGAGTCATTCGCGATACGCACGGCGCGAGCCGTGATGCGGAGCTGATCACCCGCGCGCTGAATGCTGCCGGTCAGCACCGACGAGACGCCGAGCAGCTTGCCGATGGCCCGCAGGTCATTCTCCTTGTCACGCACGGCAAATGCAGACGTGCGCGCGGAGACGGTGAGGCCCGGCACCTTCGACAGCGCGGTGATCAGCGTTTCGGCGACGCCGTCGCCCAGATAGGCGCTCGCGTGGTCGGGGCTGAGATCGGCGAAGGGGAGCACCGCGATGGAGCTCGTCGCGTTCGCCGATGCCGCCTCGGCGCTCGACGGCAGGCGCCGCGACCAGAGCACGGCGCTCACGAGCGCCGCGATGCCGATGACGGCGGCGACGCCAAACCATCGTGTCAATCGGGCGCGCGACGCGGGCGCGGCCGGCCCGTGCGCGACTGGTCCGTTCGTCACGCGCGATTCGCCCGAGAGCGAGACGGTTCCCAAACGCGTCAACAGCTCGCCAGCGGAGGCAGGGCGATCCGCCGGGTTCTTGGCGAGGCACTGCATCACCAGCGCGACCAACTCGGACGCGAGATCGGGACGGCGATCACCGAGATCGCGAGGCGCCTCGGCAACGTGGGCGGCGACCCACTGCGCACTGCCGGTCTTGCCGGCGAAGGGGTGCGCGCCACTCAGGAGCTCGTAGGCCACGACGCCCCACGCGTAGAGATCGGCGCGGTGATCGACGGCATCGCCCACCGCCTGCTCCGGTGCCATGTAGGCAGGCGTGCCGACGCTGCTCCCCACCTGCGTCAGCGTGCCATCCGATGTCGATGGCGCCGACCCATCGCTCGTGCGGGCGGCGCTGATGGCCTTGGCAATGCCGAAGTCGGTGACGACGGCCGCTCCGCCCGACAGGAGGATGTTGTCGGGCTTGATGTCGCGGTGGATGACACCTTGCGCATGCGCGTAGGCGAGCGCGCGAGCGACATCGCGCAGGACCGCGATCGCATCGGCGGTTGAAAGCGGGGCACCGCCGGCGAGCTGGGCCCGCAACGAGTCGCCGGCGACGAACGGCATGGTGTAGTACGACAGCTCGCCCGACGTGCCGGCGGTGAGGACGGGCACGATGTTCGCCTGCTGCAGGCGGGCGACGGTCGTGATCTCGCGCGTGAACCGTTCGGCGCTGACGGTGGCGGCGAGTTCCGGCGCCAAGACCTTGACCACCACCTCGCGCCCGAGCGCATGCTCGCGGGCCACGAACACGCGCGACATGCCGCCACCACCCAGCTCACGCTCGAGGGTGTAGCTGTCGCCGAGCGTGGATTGGAGTTGGGTGCGGAGGTCGGTCACGGTCTGACGGCGAGGTCAAGCCTGCGCGAATACGGGATGGACTCGGCAAAGCTAGCCCGTTCGCCGGTATTCCGCCGCACCCGGCGGCGCTGCTACCGCAGCGCCATATCCACCCCGCCCTGCCCCGCCGTCACCCGGCGCGTCTCCACGTAGCCGGCGTTGAACACGATGAGCGACGTGACCGAGCCGGTGCCGTTGGCGATGCAATGCAGGCGGCCGAGGGCGTCGGCCATGGCGCTTCCACAGGTTACGGCGGCGCCGCTGCTATTGGTCAGGTTGAGCCACGACGTCGTGCCATTCGATACGAACGACAGGTCATCGGTGCGCAGCTTCACCACCCGATTGGTAAACGTGCTGAGATTTTCGTACAGGCTCGCGTAGAGGAAGCCATCGAGCCCAAGCTTCACGCCGGCGCCGTAGGTGCCGGTGGGCATGGGCTTGGTCAGGAGCACGCGGCGGTTCTTGAGATCGACCTTGGCGATAGCGCCACTCGCGATGAGCGTGTACGGGAAGCTCGCGAAGCTGGCGTCGCCGCCGGCGCTCACGTAGGCCACGTCGCCCTGCACGATGGCGCCGGCGCCCGAGCCACGCAGCCCGGTGAGTACGAGCGTATCACGCGTGGTGCCCATGGCCGGCACGCGAATGAGGCGCACATCGCCCTGCACCGTGTAGTTCACCTTGCAGTTGGCGTTGGCGTCCACAATCCACGTGTCCGTGCCGTACTTGAAGACATCCGTGGGGCAGTTGCCAGCGTTGGCGATGCGCGTGCTGGTCGCGTTGCCGGCCGCGATCGTAACGAGGGCAATGCTGCCGGAATCGCGCAGCGCGGCAGCGATGAGCGTGTTGCCGCCGGTGCCGGTAAAGAGGCGCGCCCGGCCCGGGTTGCTCTTGCTGGGGAGCTGCACGCGGCGCACGGCCCCCGACTTCACGTCGGTGATGTACAGGAGGTCGCCCGCGCCGCGGCTCGACACCGCCAGCAGGGTGTCGCGCAGGAGGGAGAAGCCACCGGCGTCGAACTCGGTGGTGCTGCCGAGGTTGATCTTGGTCGTGGCGGTGCCAGTGTCACCCACCAAGGTGTAGCCGGGCTGAATGAACCCGTCGAGCACCACGATGCCCGTAGGCGGACCGGGCTGCACGAGCGTGGGCGAATCGCTTCCGCACGCCGCGGCCAAGGCGACAGCAGCCAGCGACGCCCCGGACAGAGCGCGACGAATCACGGTGGAGTCCTGCAGGATCATACGGATAGACCTGTCGGGCACATGCCCATTCGAGAAGTGAGCGCGGTGATCAGCGACGGACCGGCTCGACGGTGATGCCCAGCGACCAACTGCGTCCGGGCATCGGGAAACCGCGCACTGATTGCCAGCGCGCATCGGTGGCGTTGTCGAGCGCGAGCGTCACCAGCACATCGGTGCGATGCACCGACCGGTGATGGCTGACGGCTCCATCGACAAGCCACACGGCGGGAAGTTCGAAGAACGGGTCACGCGGCCCCGCGGTGTACGGGCGGCGGCCCACGTAGCGCGCGTTCGCGCTGAGCGTGGCCAGCCGATGCTCGTGCTGCGCGCGCACGCCAGCGGCGACGCGGGCGACGTACGGCGTGGGGATGCGCAACCCGTTGGTGTGCAGCAGGGCGTCGTAGCGGGTCAGCCAGCCATCGGCGTGCCAGGCGCCCCACACAGCGGCGGCGCGCGTCTCGAGTCCACGCAGCGTTTCGCGCCCCACGTTCGCCGGGCTCCACCCGAAGTTGCCTGGGAACCAGATGATCGCCTCGCGTGTGGTACGCGACACCGCCAGCACTTCGCCGCTCAGCGACCGCTCGGCTGCGCCGGTGCGCGCGGTGATGCCGGTGCTGGCGTCGAGCGTGACGCGCTCCGGCGCCAGCGTCGTGACGGTAAGCCGCTGGGGGCTGCTGAAGTAGAGGTCGTACAGCGTGGGGACGCGTACCGCCTGGCTGCCGCGCATCACCGCGCCGAGCTGCACGCCCCCGACCGTGGCGAGCGACCACGTGAGGCCGAGCGAGCCGGTGGGTTGGACGCCGAGCCGTTCGACCGCATCGGTGCGCACCCCGACGTCCAGCTGCCCGCGCGTGGTGAGCGCGCGTTCGATGCCGTAGGCGGCGAAGCCCCGCGTGCGCCGCTGCGTGATGCTACCGGTGGCGGTGAGCCCGTCGGCGCCGGCGCCCGCGCGCCAGGTACCGGGCCCCAGCGTGCCGCGCCAGTCGGCATCGGCCGCCCACGCCTGCGCCCGACTGTCGAGCGCGGGGCGCGTGGGGTCACGATAGGCGAGCGTGAAATGCCGCACGCCCACACTCGCGAGCGACGCGTGCATCCCCTGCTGCAGGCGCAGCGTGATCCGGTCGGTGCGTGCGCGATCGTGATCGTAGCTGCGCACGTTCGCCGGGCCGACCATGCCGCGTTCGCTGGTGGACGCGAGCAGCGCCAGCTGCGTGGCGCCCTGCACCACGCCCGCGCTGAGCGCCGCGCGCGCTTCATCGTTGTTGGTGCGCACCTCGCGGACCGGCGTCACCCCGGCATCATTCACAAAGGCAAAATCGTTCTGCGCGCGGCGCCAGGTGGCCGCGGCGTGCCAGCGGGCCGTGCCCACCGTGCCAGCCGTCGCGGCCTCCATCTGCGTCGCGCCAAAGGCACCACGCTGCAGACTGACCAGCTGCTGCGCGCGTGTGGTGAGGGCGATCACGCCGCCCGAGGCGCCGAGCCCGGCACCGACGGGGTCGGCACCCGGCGCCACCGTGGCCGACCCGAGGGCCGCAAGCGGAATGTCACTCACATCGGCGACGCCGGTCGCGGGATCGTTGAGCGGCAGGCCATCGAGTGTCATCACGACCTGCTCGCGCCGCGCGCCGCGCAACGAGACTCCGGTTTCGCCGCGCGCCGTGCGAAGCTGCGTGAAGGGGAGCAGGGTGAGGAGCGCGCTGGTTGAGCCGGCCCCACGCATGCGCGCATCGGCGGCGCCTTGCGAGACCGCGGTGGCCACCCCCGCGCGAGCCGCGGGCGCGACGACGCGCTGGGCAGCGAGCGTTTGCGGCGCGCGGCCCATCGGCCAGAGTGCCAGCACGATCGTGTCGCCCGATGCCCGCCAGGCGATGGCGCGTGGCTGATATCCCGCGCGCCGGACCTGCACCGAATCGCCCGAGGCCCGCACCGCCTCACAGCTGGCGCGCCACACGCGCGTGCTGGTGCCGACACGCACCGCGGCCCCCACGAGCGGCGCGCCGGTGACGGCGTCCACCACACAGAGTACCGAGGCCAGCTGCGCGAGCGGCAGCAGCGGGATCACGGCTCGCTCCGCCGGTTGGCGCCACCGCGCAGCGGCAGCAGAGCCGGTGCGCCCACGGCGGGATCGCGCGTCACCACCAGCGGCCACTCATACACCTGCTCGAGTACCTCGCCACGCATGACATCCGCGGCTGCACCCGCCGCCGCCACCCGGCCCTTGTGCAGCAGCACGATGTGCCCGGCAAAGCGCGCGACGAGATTGAGCTGATGACTCACCAGCAGCACGGTGCGCCCCTCGGCCGCGAGGGTATCGACGAGCTCGAAGACCGCCATTTCGTGCGCGATATCGAGGAACGTGGTGGGCTCATCGAGCACGAGCACGGGCGCATCCTGTGCCAGCGCGCGGGCGATACGCACCCGCTGCCATTCACCACCGGACAGCGAATCGGTGAGATGCGCGGCAGCATCGGCCATGCCCGCCCGCACCAGTGCGCGCTCCACCGCCTCGTGATCCGCGCTCGAGGGCGCGCCGAAGGCCCGCCGCCACGGATGACGCCCCAGCATCACGAACTCGGCGACCGGCATGGGCAGCAGCGGCTCTTCGCGCTGCGGCACGATCGCCACCGTCCGGGCCAGGGATCGCGCGTCCACCGAACGCAGCGCCTGGTCGCCGACGAACACTTCGCCCTTCGCCAAGGGCACGCGCCGGAGCAGCGTGCGCACCAGACTGCTCTTGCCGCTCCCGTTGGGCCCCACCACGGCGGTGATCCGCCCCGGGCGCGCCTCGAGCGACACGCCATCGAGCGCGGGTTCGTCGCGACGCGGATAGCGCACCGTGATCCCATCGAAGCGCAACGCGGGGGCCGGCAGGCGCGCGCTCATGAGGCCGCGACCCGACGCAAGCGCAGCAGAAAGAACGGTACGCCCACCAGCGCGGTCACCGCGCCCAGCGGCAGCTCCACCGGTGCGCGCAGCGTGCGCGCCGCGAGATCGGCGGCCACCAGCAGCACCGCGCCGTAGAGCGCCGACAGGAGCAGCATGGGGCGATGCCGCGTGGCGCCCATCGCCCGCGCGAGATTGGGCACCACGAGACCGATGAAGCCGATGAGCCCCGCCGACGCGACCGTGGCCGCTGCCAGCCACGAGCCGGCGAGGAAGAGCCACTGCGCCGTACGTTCCACGTCAACACCGAGGGCCATGGCCGGCTCGGCCCCCAGCGCGATCACGTCGAGATCACGAGCCCGCCACACGAGCCAGCCGGCGAGCGGCAGCATCGCGACCACCGCGCGCCCCACGCTCCCCCACGACGCATCGGCCACGGAGCCCATCATCCACCAGAGTGCACCGCGCACCTGCTCGGCGGGCGCGTCGGCCAGCGCGACCATGATGACAGCGTTCGCGAACGCCCCCACAATGACGCCCGCCATGATGAGGAGGCGCGTATCGCCCGCGCCGCCCGCCACGCGCGCCAGCGCGGTCGTGAGCAGCGTAGCCATCGCGGCGCCGGCAAAGGCACTCCCGGTGATGGCCAGCGGCGCGTGCAGCCCGAGCACCATGGCCAGCACCGCGCCGACCGCGGCGCCGCCCGAGACGCCGAGCAGATAGGGCTCCGCCAGCGGATTCCGCAGCGTGCCCTGCAAGGTGCCCCCACTCATGGCGAGTGCGGCGCCCACCAGCATGGCCAGCACCACGCGTGGCGCGCGCAGCGATTGCACGATCGCGACGGTGCCCGCGTCTCCCTGCCCCTGCAGCGCCTGGATGACCTGCGCGATGGGGAGCGACGCCGACCCGAAGGCCAGCGCCAGCACCCCAACGAGCGCGAGCAGCGCGACGCCCGCGCTCCAGGCGAGCGGCAAGCGCGAGGGGGTCGGGATCGAGGAGCGCGCGGGCGTCATGATCGACTCAGTGAATGGAGTCGGCCCACTGCGGATGCAGTGCGCGCGCGAGCTGCACCGCGGCCATGCCGAGCACGACCGACGGACGCCCCGCGAGCTTGGGATCATCGAGCGCGATGGCGCCCTGCCTGATCGCCGGCAACGCCCCCCACGAGGGCGACGCGCGCAGTTCGCGCGCACGCGTCTCACTCGTGACCACCCGCGACGGATTGCGCGTGATGATCTCCTCCACGCTCACCTGCGGCGACGGGCCGGGCTGGTCGTGAAAGACGTTGGTGGCACCGGCGATGGTAAGCAGTTCGTCGAGATAGCTGCCGGCGCCGATGACCATGGGGGGCGTGAGCCACACCGGCCACACCACGGTCGGGCGCTGCGCGGCCGGCACGAGGCGATCCACCGTCGCCTGCACCCGCGCCAGCGTGGCCTTCACGGAGTCGCTCACGAGGGCGGCGCGCGCGGGTTCACCGAGCGCAACGCCAAGCGTGTGCACGAGGGTATGGAACTGGGCGATGCGATCGACGCGCACCGCGAGCGTCTTCACCCCGGCGCGCGCGAAGGCGTCAGCGGCCGGGCGATTGTCGGCGGTCGCGTAGAGCACCACCAGTGTGGGCTTGGCGGCGAGGACCGCCTCGACATTCGGCTTGATGCCATCGCCGAGCGACGGCAGTTCCTTTGCGGCGTCGGGAAATGCATCCCAGCGCGAACGGCCCACGAGATGCGACTCGGCGCCGATGGCGTAGATGATCTCGGTGGCGGCCGGATTGAGCGACACGACGCGTGCGGCGGCGCTCGCGTCGCGCGGGAGCGGCGCACCGAAGTCGTCGGTATCAGCGGGCGCCAATGGCGCTGCATCGGTGGCGGCGCGGTCGCGCGCAGCCCCGTCGGTCGATTTCGATTCCGCGCAGGCGGTGGCGATTCCCAGCAGCGCCAGGACTCCCAACCGTACCGCGCGGCGTCCAAATCGTGGGGGAGGAAACAAAAGAGGCGTCCTCTCCCACGAGAAGACGCCCGAGCACGCATGCCGGCGCGCGAAGGCGACGACACGATTGCACGAGCCCCCCCTCGAGGGTCTTCGTCAAAGAAAGAGCGTGGGTCGTCTCCTGGCTCCGGATGTGTCGCGCGCCACTCCGAAGAGTGCCGCCCGTCAGGTGCGCTTCGCCTTCCCGGTATTGCAACCAGTGGCTTCCAACGCGCACGCCGTTTCCCGTGAAGGGAATCGGATCCGTTACAGTGGCGGGGCCGCGCCGGCGTTGCACCGGCTTCCGTGTCCCGCGCTCGAAATCAGTTGTCATCGCCCCCTGTGGGCGACCCTTCGAAGCTACCGTGCCGTTCCGGACTCGGCAAGCGCTTGCGCGAGCGCCGCCTCGAGCTCCTGCCGGCGCGCCTCGTAAGTCCGCTGCAGGTGCTCGGTGGGTGCGGTCTGCTTCGCCCACGCGGCGTCGAGCTGGCGGATGGCATCGCGCAACCGCTCGGGCTCGGTGTCGTCATCGCGCACGGTGGTGCGCAGCGTGGGGAGCGGCGCGTTCACGCGCGCGTTCGCGCTGCGCTGCATGCGGCGCCCCACCAGCAGCAGCACGAAAAAGCCGATGGCAATGACGATGCCGTAGCGTTGCAGGGCGCCGCTCGCCGGCGCGTTCGCGGTGGGGACATCCACCGCGAGGCGCGTGTCGGGCTTGACGTCCTGCGCCAGGAAGCGCTGAAACTGGCGCCCCTCGAGCGTGACTTCGCCAACGCGCGTGAAGCCCATGGCCTGCACGGTCGCGTCCAGATCTTCGAGCAGAATCTCGAAGACGACCGCCCCCGCCTCGGCGGTGAAGGCGAGCGGAAAGGCACTCTCCGGCACGCTGTACGTGAACGAGACCTGCTTCACGCCGGGCGGTACGGGGGCAAAGATCTCGGCGCGGCCATTCTGCACGCGAAACGCCTGCGGCGACACCTCATCCGAATTCACGCGGGCATTCGTGGCCGCCCCGGGGATGCGCACGCTCCACGTCGGGGTCGTGGTGCCGGTGGCGATGATCGTCTGCAGGCTGTCGTTCGAGAGTTCGAAGACCTCGATGACGGTGCGCACGTTGCCGGTGTCGCGCTTGCCGACGATGAGATGCCGCCCCTTCACGCTCAGCGGAAACGGTCGCGACGTGGTGTCGAAGACGGTGATCTCGCCATCGTCGCCTGACGCGTGCTCACTCTTGGCCGGTGGCGCAAAGTAGGCGATGCCGCCATAGGTGACTGAGGCGAAGTACACGGCCTCCGGCGCACCGAAGGGGCGCCATTGCAGCCGATAGTGGCCATTGGCATCGGCGCGCACAGAGTCGATGGGCCCCGCGCTGTCCTTGCCGAGGCGATGCAAGGTGACCCACACGTTCGCGGCCGGGCCCATGCCGGTCGAGTCGCCACGACCGGGCATGGGGCGACGGACACGGCCTTCGATGGAGCGCGGAGACTGAGCGGTCGCCGCCTGCACGGCGCAGGCGGCAGCGGTCAGGGCGCAGAGAACCAGACGGCGCATACGGAGGGGCTGGCGAACGACGAGTTCAGGGCGTGAATCGCCCAAAATCTTCCGGTCGCAAACTACCCAGATACCGCTTCAGTTCGTCAGCGCTGAGCTCCGAGGCACTCGGCGGCTCGGCGGCGCCGGTGCCCTCGTCCTCGTCGGCGTCGCTCTCCTCGACCGCGGTGAGGAGCAACTCCGGGGCGAAGATCGGCGCCGCGCAGCGCAGCGCGATGGCAATGCTGTCGGACGGGCGGGCATCCACTTCGACGAGGCCGGCGGGCCCGTCCACATGCATGGTGGCGAAGTAGGTGTTCTTCTGCACGTGTGTGATGGTCACGCGCCGAAGCGTGCCGCCGAGCCCGACGATGAGCGCCTTGCAGAGATCGTGCGTGATGGGACGCTCACGCTTGATGTCGTTCATGTGCATCACGATCGACTCCGCCTCAGGCTGGCCGATCCAGATGGGCAGCAGCCGTCGCCCGCCGCGTTCGCGAAGGATGACCACGTAGGAGTTCGTGGTGCTGTCGAGCCCGAGACGGGAAACGGTGACTTCGACCATAGTGCCAATGGTACCCCACGAACCGCCCGAATGCACACGCGGTCCCGTGCGCTGGGCACGGGACCGCGTGGGACCACCGGGCGATGCGACTTAGCGGATCGCCTTCTTCAGCGCGGCGACCCGGTCGGTGCGCTCCCAAGTGAACGTCGTGCGGGCGTTCTTGCCACGGCCGATCGTTTCCGGCGTGCGGCCGAAGTGGCCGTACGCGGCCGTGGCCTGGTAGATCGGCTTACGGAGCTCGAGGTCGCGCGTGATGCCGCGCGGCGTGAGGTCGAACACCTCGTTCACCGCCGCCTCGATCACCCGGTCGGGCACGGCACCCGTCCCGAACGTCTGCACGTACACGCTCACCGGCTCCGCCACGCCGATGGCGTACGCCACCTGCACTTCGCAGCGCTTGGCCAGCTTGGCCGCCACGATGTTCTTGGCCACCCAGCGGGCGGCGTAGCACGCCGAGCGGTCCACCTTGCTCGGATCCTTGCCCGAGAAGGCGCCGCCGCCGTGGCGGCCCATGCCGCCGTAGGTGTCCACGATGATCTTGCGGCCGGTGAGGCCGGCGTCGCCCTGCGGACCGCCGATTACGAACCGGCCCGTCGGGTTGATGTGCGTCTTCATGCGGCGCCCGATCATTGCCTCGGGGATCACCGCGTGGATGACGTCATCGAGGACCGCGCGACGGATCTTGGTGTTGCTCACCTTCTCGTCGTGCTGCGTGGAGACGACCACCGTGTCCACGGCAATGGGCGTGTCGCCTTCGTACACGACGCTCACCTGCGCCTTGGCGTCGGGGCGGAGCCACGAGTAGGTGCCGTCCTTGCGGAGCACCGAGAGCTGGTGCGTGAGCGCATGCGCGAGCTGAATGGGCATCGGCATGAGCTCCGGCGTTTCGTCGGTCGCGTAGCCGAACATCATGCCCTGGTCACCCGCCCCGCCCGTATCCACGCCCTGCGCGATGTCCGGCGACTGGCGGTCGATCGTGCTCATCACGGCGCACGTCTTCGAGTCGAAGCCGAAGGTCGCGTCGTTGTAGCCGATCCCGTCGATGGTGCGCCGCACGATCTCCGGCAGGTGCACGTAGGCCGACGTCGTGATCTCACCGGCAATGACGGCGAGGCCGGTGGTCACCAGCGTTTCACAGGCCACACGGGCCGCGGGATCCTCCGCCAGGATGGCGTCGAGGACGGCATCGGAGATCTGGTCCGCGATCTTGTCCGGGTGCCCTTCGGTCACGGACTCCGACGTGAAGAGATGGCGATCAGCCACGCGATTTTCTCGGGGTGAAGGTTGGGGGATGAGAGCGAAGGCTAGTTGGGACCGTTGCCTGGCGGCAACGGGTAGGGGTCAGGCGGGAGGATTGAGGGGGGAGTGGTCCCTCCCCCCGGCCTCAGGACTTGGCGTGGTGATCGAGCTCGGCGCGGAGGCGTCGACGCAGGAGCGTCTCGGCCTCGCGGGCGGTGCTGGCCGCCAACGCGGCTCGGGCGGCTTCTTCGGCCGCCGAGACCCGTACACTGCGAAGGACGCGCTTCACATCGCCTACGGCACGGGGGGCGACACTGAGCTGACGAATTCCGAGCCCGAGGAGCGCAAAGACGGCCAGCGGCTGGGAGCCCATTTCGCCGCAGACGCAGACTTCGATGCCGTTGTTCGCCCCGGTGGCCTGCACCTGCGCGATGAGGCGCAGGACCGCGGGATGGAAGGGCGTGTAGCGGGGGGCGAGGTTGGCATTGCCCCGGTCCACGGCCAGCGTGTATTGCACGAGGTCGTTCGAGCCGATCGACAGAAAGTCGACATCGCGTACGAGCGTGTCGCAGGCGATGGCGGCGGCCGGCGTTTCGACCATGACGCCGAGCGGCACATCGGCGCGGAACGGCACCCGTCGCTCAGCGAGCTCGGCGACGCACTCCTCGATGAGCTGGCGGGTCTCACGGACCTCGTCCACCGTGACCACGAGCGGCAGCATCACGCGCAGATCGCCGTGCACGGCGGCGCGCAGCAGCGCGCGAAGCTGCACCTTGAACAGATCGCTCTGGTCCAGACACATGCGGATGGCGCGCCAGCCGAGGAACGGATTGGCCTCGGTGGGGAAGCCGCCGATCGGGAGCTTGTCGCCCCCGATGTCGAAGGTGCGGATCACCACCGTCTGCCCCTGGAAGGCGGTGATGACGCGCTTGTAGGCCTTGTACTGCTCCTCCTCGTCGGGCATGCTGGCGCGCCCAACGACGAGGAACTCGGTGCGCATGAGCCCCACGCCCTGCGCGCCGCTCTTGGCGCCCAGTTCCGCCTCATCCGGGATGTCCACGTTGGCGCGCACGATGAGACGCACCCCATCGAGCGTGATGGCCTCGCTCTGGGCCACCTCACGCAACACGTCGGCGCGCCCTTCCTCTTCGGCCAGGCGATTCTGCGCTTCGGCGATTTCGAGCTCGGTGGGCGCCACGATGAGCGTCCCCTCGAGACCATCGAGGATGGCGGTTTCGCCGCCGCGCATCGCATTGAGCGCGTTGCGGACGCCCACGATGGCGGGCAGGCCGAGCGAGCGCGCGAGGATCGCGACGTGCGCGGTGGCCGTGCCGGCTTCGGTGACGATGGCCGAGATGCACTCGCGGTCGAGCTGCATCGTGAGCGACGGCGTCAGATCGTGCGTGACGAGAATCGCGTTGGCGCCGCGCGGCACATCGACGGGATCGTGATCGGGGAGGCCGAGCAAGATCGACAGGACGCGGATCTGCACGTCCATGAGATCGCCGACTTTTTCGCGCAGCATGGGCGCGGCGTGCCGCGCAAAGTGCTGGCGCCACTCGAGCAGCACGATATCGAACGCCTTCTCCGCGGCCAGATTCTGGCGGATGAGCGCGATGGTGCTGTTGGCGAGTTCGCGGTCGTCGAGAATGGACAGCTGCACATCGAAGATGGCTGCCTCTTCGGCGCCCACCTGGGCTTCGGCGCGCGTGCGCAGGAGGCGCAGGCGCTCACGCGCCTTCTCGAGGGCGCTGTGGAAGCGCTCGATCTCGCCCTGCACGTCGGCATCGGCAATGATCCGCGGCCTGACCTCGGGCACCTCCCATCGCAGGAGGTGCACCGGGCCCACGACGATCCCCGGCGATGCCGGGATGCCGCGGAGCACCGACTGCACTCAGCTCTCTCCGAAGCGCGACGCGACCAGCGCCGCGAGCGCATCGAGCGCCGCATCGGCGTCGGCCCCGGTGGCGCGCAGCGTGATGGTGGCGCCGCATTCGGCGGCCAGCATCATGACCCCCATGATGCTCTTGCCATTCACCTCGAGGTCATCGCGCGAGATGGTGATGTCGCACGCGAACTTGGACGCGGTCTTGACGATTTCCGCGGCCGGTCGGGCGTGCAGGCCATGCTTGTTCACGATTTGTACGGATCGTTCCGCCATCAACGCACCACCGAGTAAAGGATCACAACCGCCAGCAGCAGCAGCACCACGCGCCACCCCTCGGCACGTCCCTGCAGTCGCACGAGGAGTACCGCAAACAGCGGGGTCGCTACCGCGACACCCACCGGGACGGGCGCGAGCGGGTCGCCTCCGCCAATGGCCCGATGGACCGCCAGCGGCAGGGCCAATCCCCCCAGGACCGCTGATATCCGTCCAATGTAGCGAGGCCCGTGCTGGAGCACCGGATGGCCGAGCGCCTGCGCCACACGCAGACCGTAATTCCAGCCGGCGGAGAGCCCCCAGATGCGCAGCCCGAAGTGGCCGATGTTGTAGACCAGCAGGAACCCGAGGATGACGCCCAGTGGTGAGACACCGACGCCGAACAGGAGCAGGGCCAGGAGCGAGCAGGCCGGCAGCCAGGAGGCCCAGACGAGCCGGTCGCCGACGCTCCCCAGGGGGCCGCAGAGGGCCGTCCGGAAGCGCTCGATCCGGTTGGCGGGCACTTCCTCCAGCTCGACCCGAGCCAGCGCGCCGACCGCCAACGCGGCCAGATACGGGTGGGCGTTGAAGTAGACCGACTGCCGGGCCAGCGCCTCGCGATAGGCCGGGCCGTCCATGCCGCCGGGGAGGTCGCGCAGCGCCGGCTCCACGCAGAAGCCGATGCCGTTGCCCGACAGGATTTCGTAGTTCCACGAGCCCTGGATGGCGAGGCAGCGGAGCAGCATGGCGTTACGCCGGCTGGCCGTCAGCGGGCGCGTGGGGGGCAGTGCGGCCGGCCCTTCGACGGTGAACGCGGAGTTCAGCGTGTTCGTGAAGGTCGGGAAAAGCGCCGTAAAGCGTTCGGTGAGCCGGCTCATCGCATCCACCCGATCACGAGGAGCGTGCCCACGGCCAGCGAGACCAGAAAGAGGCGACGCGTCCCGCTGATGGCGTGGAAGTCCTTCCAGACTGCGGCCGCCGCGACACCAGCCACACCGGTGACGATCGCGGCGCGCACAATGTCGTCGCGCAGGTCAAAGCCGGCGCGCACGCGCGTCGCAATGGGCGACGCGAGCAGAAAGACCGTGCCCCCCACGAGTGCGCCGCGGATGAGATCGGCGGTCATGCCGAACACCTGCAGGCCGATCACCGTATTCCGCTGCCCAGCGGCCAGCTGGTCGAGACGCGGGCGCGCAAAGCGCGCGATGAGCTGGCGATGCTTGACCATGGTCCACCCGCCCAGCCAGGCGGCCCCGATCCCCACGGCCACGCTCACCGCGAGTGCACCGGCGTTGGGGAAGACGCCCCCGGGCGCCCCGCCCGCGGCAATCGCGCCGGCGGCGACGGAGGCACTCCCCCACTCCGGATAGCGCGAGGCGCCCACCGGCAGCGCCTCCAGCGCCAGACACTCGAGGACCGCGCCGCAGATGAGGCCGGCGATGGGCACCCCCGCAAAGGCGCCGCCGATCGTCGCGGCCACGATGGGACGCGAGATCATCGCCTGCGGAAAGCTCACGACGTCGAGCCCCACCACCCCGGCAATCAGGGCGAGGGGGAACGCATCGAGCAGCGGCGCCAGCCAGTCCATCGTACGAGGTCAGCCGACGTGCGTGGACGTCAGCAACTCGGCGAGCGGCACCGGACGCGCCGACGGCACATCCTGCGCGGTCACGTCCACGCCGAGTGCCGCGATCTCCCGCAGCCCCGCCTCTTCGGCGGGCGTCAGGAACACGTAGCGCAACCGGCCGGTGCGCCCCGGCTGATGATGCACCCCGCCAACGTTAACCGTCTGGATCCGGCCGGCGGCGGCGCTCACCAGACGCTTCATCGTCCCGATGTCACCCACCAGCACGAGCCCGGGCTCGGCCGACGCCTGAAAGTCGGGCAGCTGCTGCGCGGCTTCGCTGACGGTGCAGAAATGCACCGCCATCTCGGGCGGCACGCCCATGCGATAGAGCTCCTGCTCCCACTCACTCGCCGCGACGTCTTCGTCGACGAGCACGATGAACCGAAGCTCGAGCGGTTGCCCCCACCCGACCACGACCTGGCCGTGAATGAGGCGGTCGTCGATGCGATACAGCGCGATGGCCATGCGTAGAAAAACCGGTGATGCGGCGGGGCGTCAGACGCCGTGGGCGACCATGGACTGCTTCCCGCGCTCGATGGCTGCCTGCGCGGCGGCGACGGGGTCCTTGTCGTCCTGCAGCACGAAGTCGAGGATGAGCGAGAGGTTCACGCCGGTCACGAGCACGACGCCGGGGCGCTCCCGGAGCAGGCGCCGGACGGCCATGGTGCAGCTGCCAGCGGGAAGGTCGGTGAAGACGACCCGGGCCCCCGTTTCGTCGATGGCGCGCACGAGGCTCCCCTGGATGTCTTCCATGCACAGCCCGGCGTTGGACACGCCGATCAGCCGGTCGCCCCGCCCCGCGATCTGCTCGACCGCCGAGATGATGCCCGCGGCGAAGGTCCCGTGTCCGGCCACGATGGCCCGGACCTGCTGCTCGCTCACTATTCGTCGTCCTCCTGGAGGTACTGCTGCGCGTCGGAGCGCCGCCGCATCCGCCCCATGAGGCGTTCGTTGAAAGCGGTCGCCGCGTCGTACCCGCGATAATACCGCAGGAGGTGGTTCATCGCGATGACTTCGGCGATGACCGTGATGTTCTTCCCGGGATTGAGATGCACCGTGATCTTCGGGACCTCGACGCCCAGGATGTCCATGGTCTGCACGTCGAGCCCGGTGCGGTCGACCGTGGCGTTGGCGTCCCACTCCTCGAGCACCACCACCACCTCGAGGCGTTTCTGCTGGCGCACGGCATGAATGCCGAAGATGGCGGGCACGTCGAGCAGGCCGACGCCGCGGATCTCCATGAAGTGGCGCTGGAGCTCGTGCCCCTTGCCGATCAGCACGTCGTTGCCGCGGCGCGAGACGAACACGAGGTCATCGGCCACGAGGCGATGCCCGCGCTCGACGAGGTCCAGGACGCACTCCGACTTGCCGATGCCGCTGCGCCCCATGAAGAAGAGCCCCACGCCGTACACGTCGGCGAGCGAGCCGTGCATGGTGGTGGTCGGCGCGAACTGATCGGCGAGGAACGGCTTGATCAGGCGATAGAACTCAGCCGTCTTGAGCCGCGAGCGCAGGACGGTGAGCCCAGCCGCTTCGGCCAGGCGCATGAACGGCTCGGGCGGTTCGAGCCCCTTGGTGACGAACGCGCAGGGGATCGGAAAGCCGAAGAACTGTTCGAGGTGCGCCGCGCGCGTCGCCTCATCGAGCGACTGCAGGTAGGTGATCTCGGTTTCGCCGAGCACCTGAATGCGCTGGTACGGAAAGCGATTGATGTACCCGGCGAGGACGAGCCCCGGGCTGGATGCCTCGGGGCTCGTGATCTCGCGTTCGAGACCGGTAGATGAGCCGAGCAGCTCCAATTCGAGCGCGTCCTTCATGCGCTCGTAGAGCGTCCCGACGGTCAGGCGACGACTCACCCGGTGCGGTCTCCGTCCCGGCGCGCGCGACGGGTGCGGCGGGCTCGGGCGATTTGGGATTCAAGGCGCTGGACCGCAGTGGTCAGCGCTGGCGCGAAGGCGCGCGCATCGGCGTGAGCGAAGAGCTCGCGATGTCGGGTGCCACGCAGGACGATTTCGACACGACGGGTGGGCCCGTCGCCGACGAATCGTACGATCGCATTGGCCACCTTGGAAATGCGGGCGGCAATGCGGCGGACAGCCGACTCGGCCTGAGCGCGGAGCGTGTCGGTCACGTCCGCGTGGTGCGCGTGCAGGATGATCTCCATCAGCGACCTTCCTCCCTTCCCATCACCTCACGGAGATGGGCTTCGGTTTGGTCCGCGGCGTTCTGCCAGGTGAACCCCTCGGCAAAGCGCCGCGCGGCAATCCCCAGGTCTTCAACGAGCCCTCGCTCGTTGCTGAGGTGCCGCATGGCTTCCGCCATGGCCGCGACGTCACCGTGAGGCACGAGATATCCCGTCTCGCCGTGCTTCACCGATTCGCGAATTCCCGGAGAGTTCGACGCGATCACCGGAGTTCCGCTCGCCGCTGCCTCCAGATTCGTGATGCCCCAGCCCTCCTTTGGTGAAGCGAAGACAAACGCCCAGGCTCGTCGCAGCAGGGCGCACTTGGCAGTCTCGTCAACCCGACCTAAAAACCGTACCCGCGAGGCCACCCCAAGGGTTCCCGCGAGCCGTTCCAACTCCGGCCGGAACTCCCCCGCCCCGGCGATCTCCAGTACCGACTCTGGAATGGCCGCCGCGGCGAAGGCCTGTATGACGAGATCTACGCCCTTGTACTTCTTCAGGCGACCCAAATAGGCAAACGTGGGGCGATCCGCTCGCTGGGAGGGATCAGGCGTATACCCGGTACTGTCGATCCCTGGAAAAATCACCCGGATCTGGTCGGCCGGGATCCCCCGGCGGATCAGGTCTTCCTTGGTGCTCTCCGAGATCGCCTCAAAGGCGTAGCGCTTGTAGAACCAGGGGAGCGGCCGCTCGGCGAGCCACACGGCAGTGGCCAGCGGGGCGACGAGCTCCTGGAAGGCGGTCCCGCCAAACAGATGCGGGACGAGGCCGACCAGCTTCGGGCCACGCCAGGTCGGTGTGTAGATGGGGACCTTGTTGATGTCTTCGACCAGCACATCAAAGCCCCGATCCACGAGATGCGTATGCCAGTACCGGCGCGCCAGGAACGGAAAGGTCTGGCGGGTGCCCACGCGATGCACCTCGATGCCGTCGAGCGTGGCGCGCGGCGGACAGCCCGGCCATCCGCCACAGAGGAGCACGACCTCATGCCCCTTCGCGGCCAGGCGCCCGAAGATCTCGTGCAGGTGAATCTCGGCACCGCCCGCGAGGGGATTCTCGCGGCACTGCCAGTTGACGACGGCGATGCGCACCTGGCGTGCGCTGGTCAGAGCTTGCCGAGGCGACGCGCGTACGCGTCGAGCACGCCGTTCACGAAGCGCGCGCTGCGTTCGGTGCCATACCGTTCGGCGAGGCGCACCGCTTCCTGCAGCACCACCTTGACCGGCGTATCGCCGCGCGCGAGCTCGGCCGCCGCCACGCGCAGCACGCTGCGTTCGATGGCGCCGAGGCGCTCGAGGCGCCAGTTCGCCGTGACCTCGGCGATGGCGGCATCGAGTTCGGCGCCGCGCATGGCGACCGTGTTGACGAGCTTTTCGGCGAACGCGCGTTCATCGCTGTCGATGGCGAGATCGTCGAACACCGTGAGCGCGATCCGCGTGAGCTGGCTGAGGTCGCGCATGTCGGCCGCATACACGGCCTGCAGCGCCCGGGCACGGCCACGCGTTTCGACACGCTCCGCCTTCGAGGCGCGTCGCCCGGACCGACGGCCCACCACCGGCGCCAGCGGCTCCTGCATGGGCGTTTCCCAGAACGCGTCGTCGTGGAGGTTGGGCTTCGATTCGCTGGTCACGCGTCGTCTCCGTCGAACTCTGCGGGGAGGGCGCGATCGAAGAGATCGAGCATCTCGAGCGCGGCCAACGCCGCGTCTTCGCCCTTGTTGCCGTGCGCCCCACCGGCGCGCGCTTCCGCCTGCGCCATGTTGTCGGTGGTGAGGAGGCCGAGCGTCACCGGGACGTCAAAATCCCGTGACGCTTCCATGAGCCCGCGCGACGATTCGTTGGCCACGATGTCGAAGTGCGGCGTATCGCCGCGAATGACGGCGCCCACGGCGACCGCGGCATCGTAGCGCCCCGACGACAGCGCGCGACGCACGGCGACGGGCAGTTCCCACGCGCCCGGCACCCACAGCACGTCGATGTCGTCGAGCGCGACGCCCTTGCCCACGAGCGCGCTCACCGCGCCCTCGGCGAGCGCCGTCGTGATGCCCTCGTTGAAGCGGCTCGCGACGACGACGATGCGCCGACCTTCGCCCCGCGGTTCTCCGGAAAACTCAGCCACAATGATCTCAGATGGCGAAGAGGTGTCCAAGCTTGGTTCGCTTGGTCTCAAGATAGGAAGCGTTCTCACTGGACGGCGGCGCCTCGATGCGCACGCGATCCTTGAGCACGAGGCCATAGCCATCGAGCCCGACGAGCTTGCGCGGATTGTTGGTCAGGATGCGGATGGACTTGACGCCCAGGTCGAGCAGGATCTGCGCGCCGATGCCGTAGTTCCGGAGATCGGGCTTGAAGCCGAGCTTCTCGTTCGCTTCGACGGTGTCGGCGCCCTTATCCTGCAGTTCGTACGCCTTGAGCTTGTTGAGCAGGCCGATCCCCCGCCCTTCCTGGTCGAGGTACACGATGACGCCGCGCCCCTCGGCCTGGATCATCTGCATGGCCTTCTCGAGCTGCCAGCCGCAGTCACAGCGCTGCGAATGGAAGACATCGCCGGTGAGGCACTTGCTGTGCATGCGCACGAGCACGTCCTCGCCGTTGGTGACGTCGCCGTAGGCGATGGCGATGTGCTCGCGCTTGTCCACGTCGTTCTTGTAGCCCACGATGCGCCACTCGCCCCATTCAGTGGGGAGGCGCGCGTCGGCGACCCGATGCACGAGGCGCTCGTGCTGGAGGCGATACGCCACCAGCTGCGCAATCGTGATGAACGTGAGCCCGTGCTGCTTGGCGAACACTTCGAGCTGCGGGCGGCGCGCGGTGGTGCCGTCCTTGTTGAGGATCTCGCAGATCACGCCGGCCGGGCGACGGCCCGCCAGACGCGCGAGGTCCACCGCGGCTTCGGTGTGCCCAACCCGCTGCAGCACGCCGCCATCGCGGGCGCGCAGCGGATGGATGTGCCCCGGCACGCGCAGGTCGCTGCGCGTGGCTTCGGGGCTCACCGCGACGCGAATGGTCGTGGCGCGATCGCTCGCACTGATGCCGGTGGTGACGCCGTAGCTCGCCGCGGCGTCGATGCTCACCGTGAACGCGGTGCTCATCGCCTCGGTGTTGTGATCGGTCTGCATGACCAGCCCCAGGCGATCGGCCCAGGCGTTGGTCATCGCGAGACAGATCATGCCCTTGGCGTCGAGCATGAAGTTGACCATCTCGGGCGTGACCATTTCGGCCGCGCAGACGAGATCGCCCTCATTCTCGCGGTCCTCATCATCGGCGACGACGACGAACTTGCCGGCCGCGATATCGGCGAGCGCCTGCTCGACGGTGCCGAAGACCGGCTCGGTCGCCTCAACGTCCTGATCCTGCGGGTCCTGCGTCATGCGCGTACTCCAGAAGAAGCGGCACCCGCATAGGGCGCGAGCAGTCGCTCGACGTGCTTGGCCAGCACATCGACTTCGACGTGGACCTGATCGCCGGCGGTGAGCGTGCCGAGCGACGTGTGCCGCCGCGTGTATTCGATGATGGAGAGCTGCACCCCGGTGGGGAGCAGTTCGTTGACGGTCAGGCTCACGCCATTCACGGCGATGGAGCCCTTGTCGACGGTGAGCGGCCGAAGGGGGGCCGGGAGTTCCAGATCGATGAGCCAGGCATCGCCATGCTCGGCGGTGCGCAGCACGGTGCCCAGATCATCGACGTGGCCGAGTACCAGATGGCCGCCGAGGCGATCGCCGAGGCGCATGGCCCGCTCGAGATTGACCCGGGTGCCCGCGGTCCAGCCGCCGATGGTCGTGCGGCCGAGGGTCGTGATGACGGCGCCGACAGTGAACCAGCCGGCGCCATCCGCGACGCCGTGCTCGCGCACCGTGAGGCACGCGCCGTTCACGGCGATACTCTCGCCATCCGCGAGGTCAGTGTACCGGCACACAATGCGCAATTCGCGCCCAGCCGGCGTATCGGCGACCTCGGTAATGAGGCCGACATCGTCCACGAGCCCCGTGAACATCGGTGAATCAGTCTCCGGAAACAGCGTAGCGGGTCATCAGGTCGTCGCCGTACACGCGGCGCTCGAGCACCCGGAGCCGGGGCGCCACGGCGGCGCCCTGCGACGGGTAAGCGGCGAACGCCGGAACGGCGCCCGTCCCCAGAATGACCGGAGCCTGAAAGATAATCAGGTGGTGGACGAGGCCGGCATCGAGAAGGTCGGAGGCGACCACCGAGCCGCCCTCGACGAGCAGATGCCGGATGCCCTGCTGGCGGAGTGTCCGGAAGGCGTCGGCCACCAAGGGGGCGACGAGGATCTGCACCCCCCGGTCGGCCAGCGCCGCCTCACGGGAGGGCTGGCTGCCGTCGGTGATGACCGTGACCGGGATCTCGGTCGCCGTGCGCACCAGCTGCGACTCCAGCGGCAGCCGGGCGCGGCGGTCGAAAATGACGCGCCGGGGGGCCACACGGGGGGCCGGGGCGAGGCGGACGTTCAGGAGGGGGTCATCGGCCAGCGCCGTGCCGATGCCGATCCCGATGGCATCGGCGTCGGCCCGCAGATGGTGCACGGCGGTGAGCGCCGGCGGCCCGGTGATCCAGCCGCGCTGGCGCGTGGCATCGACGATGGCCCCATCGATGGACGTGGCCAGCTTGAGTGTGACGAACGGGGTGTCCGCGCCGCGGGCGGCGTGCAGGAACGGCGCGTTGAGCAGCGCGCCCTCGCGCTCACAGACGCCGCCGAGCACCTCAATGCCGGCCGCCGCCAACCGGGCGGCGCCGCCGCTGGCGATCGGATTGGGGTCGGCCACCGCATACACCACCCGGCGAATGCCGGCGGCGAGGAGCGCTTCACTACACGGCGGCGTCTGACCGTGATGATTACACGGTTCAAGGGTCACGTAGGCCGTGGCGCCGCGGGCCTGCTCGCCAGCGTGCGCCAGCGCATTCACCTCGGCATGGGCATCGCCATAGCGCTGATGCCAGCCCTCGCCCACCACCTGCCCATCGCGCACGATGACCGCGCCAACCTTGGGATTGGGCGACACCTGCCCCGCCCCGCGCTCGGCGAGCGCGAGGGCGAGGCGCATGAAGCGCTCGTCGTCAGAAGCGGGTGGCGAGACCAATCGACCCGTAGCGGAACCCTTCGTTGGCCCGATGGCCACCGAAGGTGTTGAGCCCGCCCTGTGCGTCGCCTTCACTGCTCCAGCCGAACTCGCCCACGATGCGCAGCATGGCGATGCCGAAGGACGCGCTGACGAACGCGGTGTTGCGCGTGATCTTCTGCCGCATGTTGGGCAGCGCCACCGAGGCGGTCACCGGCGTGCCGAGGACGGTCTCCTTCACGCTGCCGCCCATCGACGCCGTGGATTCGATCTCATCTCGCCCAACGCCACCGGAGAGCCCGAGGATGGCGATGCGCTTGCTCACGGTGAGGCGCAGCGCATTCGACGTGCTCGAGAGATCGCTAATGGTCAGCTGGTCGTCGTTCGGCGTGTACGCGACGTTCATGGTGGGCAGCTTGCGCCGCATGTAGCTCACGCTCACGCCCGGCACGAGACTCGATTCCTGCAGCGCCCCGACGCGCACCCCGTAGGTGAACGCGAGGTTCGATCCCGACGGCTTGAGCGACAGATCGTTCTCATCGACCGTGGGGAGATACGTCGCGCCGATGAGCGCATCGACGCCCAGCACGTTCGTGAGCCCGGCCGGCATGCCGGCGAACAGGCCGATCGCTGCTTCCGCCGTGGGTACCGGCACCGGCGTGCGCGAGGCCCCAAAGTCACTCGCCACGGCGCCGCCCGTCACGTTGATGGGCACCGCGTTCTTGGGGAGGAAGCCATCCACCGCCGTGGCGCGCACCGAGATGGCGCGCTTGCCCCAGCCACCCAACGTGCCGCCTTCGCCCAGTACGGGGTTGCCGCTCGAGAGCGCCACGCCAACCTGCGGCATCACGAAGCCGAACAGATCGAGCGCCTTGCGGCAGGCATCAGCGCCCGACAAGGTCGCCGGCGACGTCGCGCAGGCGCCGCTCGTGGTTTGGCCGAAGAGCGGCGACGCACCAACGATGGCCGCGGCGCTCAACGCGAGAACGAGGGGACGCCCCACGCGGGACGTCACGCGACGACTCCGTCGAGCCGCACCGCGCCGGTGCCCTTCACCACGCGACCGAGCTCCCATGCGGCGATACCGCATGCGGCGGCCCGCGCCGTGATGTGCGACACGTTCTCCTGCGCCGTGATGACGACCATGCCCACCCCCATGTTGAACGCCCGGAACATCTCGAGCGGGGCGACCTGCCCCGCTTCCGCGAGTACCCGGAAGACGAGCGGGATGGTCCACGTGGATGTGTCGACCGCGGCATCGAGTGTTTCAGGGAGCGCGCGGTTGAGGTTGCCGGGAAGGCCGCCGCCGGTGATGTGCGCCATGGCGTGGATATGGCCGAGCACGGGCTTGAGGCACTGCAGATACGAGCGATGCACCTTGAGCATCATGTCGGCCACGCTGGCGCCGCCCGCCTCGGGAAACGGGTCATGCACGCCCAGCTTGAGGCGATCGCTGATGATGCGACGCGCCAGCGAATAACCGTTCGTGTGGAGGCCGTCTCCGGCCAGGGCGATCAGCGCATCGCCCTCGCGCACGCGCGCACTGCCGAGCACCTGATCTTCTTCGACGATGCCGGTGATGAAGCCGGCCAGGTCGTAGTCGGGAGGCGTGTACACGCCGGGCATTTCCGCCGTCTCGCCACCGATCAGCGCGCACTCGTTCTCGCGGCAGCCGGCGGCCACACCGCCCACCACGCCTTCCACCACGGGCGGCTCGAGCTTGCCGAACGCCACGTAGTCGAGAAAGTAGAGCGGAATGGCCCCCTGCACGAGAATGTCATTCGTGCAGTGATTCACCAGGCAGTGGCCGATGGTGTCATGGCGACCGGCTTCGATGGCGATCTTGATCTTCGTGCCCACCCCGTCGGCGCTCGCGACGAGCAGCGGCGAGCGATACCCATCGGGTACCCGGAACATGCCACCAAAGCCGCCGAAGGCGCCGCGCGCCCCCGACGTGAGTGTGCTCTGCACGAGCTTGGCGAGGCGATGCTTCGCGTCGTCGGCGGCGTCGATGTCGACGCCGGCACTCCGGTAGTCGAGCGGACGATCGTTCGCGGCCGGCGTGCTCACGAGCCGAGCTCCGTGTCGAACGCCACGAGCTGACGGAATTCCTGCACGCGACGCTCGATGTCGTCACGCGTGATTTCGAGCAGCCGCGTATTGGAGAACTTCTCGACGGCAAACGAGCCCATCGCCGAGCCCACCACCACCGCGCGGCGCATGTTGCGCTCCGACAGATCGCCGGTGCGGGCGAGGTAGCCGATGAAGCCACCGGCGAACGAGTCGCCGGCCCCGGTCGGGTCGAAGACACTCTCGAGCGGATACGCCGGGGCGAAGAAGATGCTGTCGGGCGTGAACATGAACGCGCCATGCTCGCCCTTCTTGATGAGCACGTGCTTGGGTCCCTTCTCCATGATCCAGCGCGCGGCCTTGATCAGGTTGCTCTGCTCGGTGAGCTGGCGCGCCTCGCCATCGTTGAGCGTGACGAGATCGACGTGCTTGAGCAGCTCCACGAGTTCCGGGCGGCGCGACTCGATCCAGAAATTCATCGTGTCGCAGGCCACGAGGCGGGGCTTCTCGACCTGCTCGAGCACCTGCAGCTGCAGCCGCGGATCGATGTTCGCCAGGAACACGAACGGCGACGCCTTGAAGGCATCAGGAATCTTCGGCCGGAAGTGCGAGAAGACACCGAGGTGCGTTTCGAGCGTTTCGGCCGAGTTGAGATCGTGGCGATACCGCCCGCGCCAGCGGAAGCTCGTACCGGCCGCCTTCTCAACGCCGCTCAGGTCCACACCACGGGCGCGCAGCGCTTCGAGCTTCTCCATGGGATAGTCGTCACCGACCACGCCCACGAGCTGCACCGGCGCAAAGTGCGACGCGGAGCTCGAGAAGTAGTTGCCAGAGCCGCCCAGCACGTCGTCGGCCTTGCCGAACGGCGTTTCGACGGAATCGAGGGCGACCGAGCCAACGACGAGGACGGGGCTCGGGGTTACCGCGGTGGTATCGCTCACATGCGCTCCGGCGCAGACAGTCCAAGAATGCGCAACCCGGCGGCAATGCCGAGCTGCGTGGCGCGCGCCAGGACGAGGCGCGCCTGAGTAATGGCCTCGGGCTCCCCGAGGACATGATGCTTGTGATACCACGTGTGCGCCGCGCGCGCGGTCTCGAGCAGCCACCCGGCGATGCGGTGCGGCTCGAGATTGTCGGCGGCGCCCTTCACCATCGACGGGAAGTCGAGCAGCTGCTTCACCAGCTCCTGTTCGGCCGGCTCCACCAGCACGTTGAGATCGACACCCTGCCCGGTGACCGACGCGGCGTCGATCTCGCCCACGCGGAAGATGCCGCACATGCGGGCGTGCGCCATCTGCACGTAGTAGACCGGATTCTCTTCCGACTGACTGCGGGCGAGATCCACATCGAAGACGAGCTGCGAGTCGCCCTTCCGCATGAGGTAGAAGTAGCGCACCGCATCGCGGCCGACTTCGTCGATCAGATCCCGCACCGTCACGTACGAGCCGGCGCGCTTGGAGATCTTCACTTCCTCGCCGCCCTTCATCACCGTCACCATCTGGTGCAGCACGTAGTCGGGGTACCCCTGCGGGATCCCGATCCCCAGGGCCTGCAGCCCGGCGCGCACGCGGGTGGTGGTGCTGTGATGATCGGCGCCCTGCACGTTGATCGCGCGCGTGTAGCCGCGTTCGAACTTGGTAACGTGATAGGCGACGTCGGGGACGAAGTACGTGTAGTCTCCGCCCTTGGCCGCGCTCTTCTTCATCACGCGGTCCTTGTCATCGCCGAAGGCGGTGGTGCGCAGGAACAGCGCCCCCTCTTCCTCGTACGTGTAGCCGCTCTGCTTGAGCGCCTCGACCGTCTTGTCCACGCGCCCGTCGGTGTAGAGCGAGCTCTCGAGATAGTACGTGTCGAACTGCACGCCGAACGCCTGCAGATCGAGGTCCTGCTCGTGCCGCAGCGCCGCGACGGCGAACTGGCGCATGGCGTCGAGATCGTTGCCGGCGGCATCCTCGGGATGCTGCGCAACGTAGCGCTCGGCGATCTCGCGGATATAGTCGCCGTGATAGCCGCCCTCCGGGATCTCGAGCGGCGCGCCACCGAGCTCCCGCACGCGCGCCTGCGTGCTCTTGGCAAGGTTGGCGATCTGGGCGCCGGCGTCGTTGTAGTAGAACTCGCGATCGACGGTCCACCCCGTCCACTCGAGGAGCGTGGAGATGGCATCGCCGAGCGCCGCCTGACGGCCATGACCGACATGCAGCGGGCCGGTGGGGTTCGCCGACACGAACTCCACCACGACGCGGGTACCGTTGCCCGTGTTCGAGCGCCCCCACTGCTCGGGGTTCGCGAGGATCTGCAGAATGCCGCGCGCCTGAAAGCCCGGATCCAGCCGCAGATTGATGAAGCCCGGGCCGGCGATCTCGGCGGACACGACGCCGACGGCGCTCTGGTCGAGCGCGGCGATGAGCGCCTCGGCCACGTCGCGCGGCTTCTTGCCGAGCGGCTTGGCGAGGGTCATGGCGAGGTTGGTGGCCCAGTCGCCGAACGACGGGTCCCGCGGGCGCTCGAGGATGGGCGAAACGTCGTCGGGCGCGCCAAGCGAACGCGCTGCGCGCGCGAGCTCGGCGCGCAGGGCGTCGGCGTGGGTCACGGGTTGTGGCTCATGGAAAGAGACAGCACGAGGGCTGTCATTCGGCCTTGGCGGCCGGCGCGGCCGGCTTGGCCTCGCTCTTGGATTCGGACTTCGTGTCGGACGAGGCGGCGGGACGCTGATCCTTCTTGCCGTCCTTGCCGTAATCGGTGATGTAGAAGCCGGTGCCCTTGAAGAGCAGCCCGGCGCCGCCGGAGATGATGCGCGTGGCCACGCCCTGCCCGTCGGGCAGGTCGATGGACTCGGGGACTTCGCTGATCTTGAAGACGCGCTCGATGATCGTGCCGTCAGGGGCGCGGAACTCGTATGTCGGCATGGCTCGATGCGGGGGCGAATTCAGGGGTGACGCTAGGTAAAGCCAAACAGCTCCGAAAGTTAGCCGGAGCTGGAGGCGGGTTCAACCGGGGGCGACGGGCGGGACGGCTCAGGTCACGTACAGCACGGTGTCGCCGGGGGTGTAACTGACCGTCAGGCGCTGGAGGTCCGTGGTGCGCTGCGGGCTGGGCTGCCAGACGCCGGTGCCGTCAAAGAGGGCCCCGTGGTTCGGGCACCGGAAGCTGCTGTTGTTGACCACGTTCACCGTGGTCCCGGCGTGCGGGCAGCGCATCGAGAAGGCCAGGAAGCTCGAGGGGCCCGTGCGGGCCACGGCCACGGGGCCGCCGTTCACCGTCCCGACGCTACCGGCGACACCACCCACGTTGGCCAGGGCCGGCCAGCTGGCGAGCGTCACCCGGAGGCCGGCGGCGGTCACCGACAGGGTCACGGCCACCGTGCGCGCCGCGATGCCGGGGGCGCTGATGGTCACGTTGGCGGTGTAGGTCCCGGCGGCCAGGCCGGTCAACACCGGGCGCAGGGTGAGCGTGGCGGGGACCGTCGTCTGACTGAGGGTGGCGGAGAGCCACCCGGTCGCGCCTGCCCCGTACGAGACGCTCGTCGCGAGCCCGCTGATGGTGCCGCCCCCGCCATTGGTGAGCTGCAACGTCTGCGCCGCGACGGTGCTGTTCACCGCCCCGGTGAAGGCCGCCGTGGCCGCCGACACCTGCAGGGCCGCTACCGCGTTCGGATCGCGCACCACGAGCGAGACGGCGACCTGCTGGGGCCCATTGGTGATGCCGGGCGCCGTGAGCGTCACCGTGGCGTTGTAGGTGCCGACCGGGAGCGTCCCCCGGACCGCGCGAAGCGTGAGCGTCGCCGGTGCGCTCGCCTGATCGAGCGACACACTGAGCCACCCGCTCGGCTGGTTGCTGGCATACGCCAGCGAGACCTGCAGGCCACTCAGAATGCTGCCCCCACTGTTCGCCACCGCCACCGTTTGCGCCGCAATGCTGGTGTCGGCCACCAGGGTGCTGAACACCGCGGTGGTCGCCCCGAGCGCCAGCGCCGGCGGCAGCGGCGCCCCGCCCACGGTGATGGTGCCGTCGGCGTTCACGATCACGCCCACCGGCGACAGGTTGGTCGTCTGCTGGCCGCCCAGCCAAGTACCGTTGCTGTCGAAGCGCGCCAGATGATTCGGGCAGGTAAAGCCCGAGGACTGCACCTCCACGATGGTGCCCTTGTGCGGGCAGATCAGCGAGAGCGCGCGATACTGCCGCGTCCCCACCCGTTCTATGAGCACCGGGGATTCGCTCCCGCTCGTGATCACGGCACGCCCACCGATCTGCTGCAGCCCCGGCGTCGTATCGGGGTTGATGGTGAACGTCGTATTTGGGAACTCGGGGCGCACGTCGGGCTCGCTGATGACGCCATCGCCGCAGGCGACCGCGAGCGCACTCAGCGACAGCACGGAGGCCGACGCGAGGAACTGACGGCGGGAGCAGGCCGCGCACCCGCTTGCGGCGTGATCGGATGACGGCGATTCGGTGGGCGGGAGCGTGTCCATCGATTCCATGGCGAAGCGTGCAGGTGGACGTCGGGAGTGAGGCGCACAGCAGGGACCAACCGCAGACGAACGGTAGCACCCGGCGCCGCCGTTCCGCACCCCCTGTTTCATCGGATCTTCATGCGTCCCTCAGGGGTTTCTCATCAGCGGCCCGATGCCGAGGCCGTCGTTGTGATGCACATTGGCCCTTGATCGCCATGGCGGGCATGCCGCCCGTGGACCGTTCCGTGCCGTGGTCCGGCCCTGGAGCGATCCCCGCGGACCCTTCGCTCGACTCGTCACCCTGAAGCGCCGCAGGCCGGGCGCTGGAGCGCTTCCGTGTTCTCGACCTGTCTGTTCTGCCACGACAAGCTCGGCTCCAACGAGGTGCTGGAGAGTTTTCCCGTAGGGCGTCGCCTGGCCTTCGACAGTCGGCGGGGGCGCTTGTGGGTGATCTGCACGCGGTGCCGGAACTGGAATCTCTCGCCGCTCGACGAGCGCTGGGAGGCGGTCGAGCAGTGCGAGCGGTTGTATCGCGGTACGACCGTGCGGGTGAGTACCGACAACATCGGGCTGGCCACCCTGCCCGCCCGGCTTGATCTGGTGCGGGTGGGCACCCCGCTTCGCCCCGAGTTCGCGGCGTGGCGGTATGGCTCGCGTCTCACCCGGCGTCGCCTGCGCATGCCATCGCCGGCACAGTCGGCCAGTCAGTTCGCGCGCACGGGGGCCGCGATGATGGTGGGGGCCACCGCGTCGTTCGCCGAACTCGGGTTCACCCTGACCGGGGTGCGCCGCATTCGCGATCGGGTCGTCCGTCCGCTCGAGCAGATCGAGGCCCGGCTGCAATACGATCACGTGATGGCGCACGTCCGCACACCGGACGGTTTGCTGCGTCCGCTGCGGCTGAGTCACATCGCGCGGCTCGAGATTCTGGCGGCCGACGCGGACGCCCCGTGGACGCTGCGCATCGCGCACACCGAGGGGGTGACCGATCTGCCGGCGAGCGAGGCCGTGCAGGCCGCGAGCCCGTTGCTGGCGCGGCTCAATCAGCGCGGTGGGAGCGCACAGCAGATCCAGGAAGCGACGCGCCGTATCACCGATGCCGGCGACGCCGAGCGGTTCATTCGTGCGAGCAGCCACTTGCGGCGCGAGCGGCGGCGCAAGAATGCGATCTTCTGGGATGACAGCGTGGGGGTGCTGGGGCTCACGCCGACCGAGCGCCTCGCGCTCGAGATTGCGATGAACGAAGACGCCGAGCGGCAGGCGATGCAGGGCGAGCTCGAAGCGCTGGAAGCGGCCTGGCGGGATGCGGAAGAAGTCGCGGCCATCGCCGACGCGATGTTCCTCTAATCAAGGAGCGCCCGGACGCGCGACGAGCCGGGGTTATGGAGTCGGGTCCTGCACGGCCGGGTGGTCGGACCCGGTGCACATTTCCCTCCTCCATAACCCACGGCTCGACGGCCCTCCACGGGAGAGAGCATCCACCTGACTCCACGTCGAGTCAGGCGGAGTAGGCGCTTACGGGTTGCCGGTCTGTCCGCGGATCTCACCGCCGGGAAACGCGCTGCTGTGGACGTTCACGTAGGCATTGCCGGTGCGGATCAGCGTCATGAGCGAATCGAGCGACACGGCCGGCTGTCCGGCGACCGAGCGAATGTCGGTCGTGGTGAACGTGCCGGTGAGCACGCCGCTCGGTCCCATCTGCGTAGTGCGGAGCAGGTCCACCGCGATGCCCGTGGTCTGCGTCGCGTTGGCCGGCGCATGGATATGCAGGCCGGTTGGGTTGGACGCGATGCCCTGATAGGCCACGGTGAACGACACCGTGTTGCCGCTCCGTGTGAAGATTGCCGCGCCATTCGCCCCCGAGGTGTTGGCGTTGGGGCGCTCATTCGCGCCATTCATCTGCGCAAAGAGCGACGCCGCCGCCACGTTCACCGTGCCGGACATACCGGCGTGTAGCGAGCAGACGTAGGCAAAGGTGCCCGCCGACGCGAAGGTGCGCTGCACGCTGGCGCTCGAGGTGACCGGGATGCTGGTGGGCGCCCCGGCAGTCTGGAACACCACGTTGTGCTCCACCGTCCCGAAGGTCCACGTGACCGTCCCCCCCTCGGCGACGGTCACCGATGACGGGGCGAACGCGTTGGAGTTATTCGCCTGCACGGTAGCCGCGGCGGCGCCGACGGCCGGCGCATTCACGGTGATCCCGGCCGTGCCCGACGCCGTGACGCCATCGCGCGTGAGCGTGGCGGTCATCGTCGCCGAGCCCGGCGCGATCGTCGTGACGAGGCCGGACGCGGTATCCACCAACGCCTTCGTGCGGTCGCTCGTGCTGTACTTGAAGCCGGTGGCGGTGGTGATCGTGTTCCCCCGCGCGTCCTTGGCCAGCGCGGTGAGCTGCGTCGTGGCCCCGATGCCGAGCGAGGCGCTCGCGGCGGAGACCGTCAACGTGGCGAACTTCTGCGCGACTTCCACGACCGCGGTCGCCGAGACCGCGCCGCTCGTGGCCGTGATGGTGGCCGTCCCATTGCCGGTCGCGGTCACCACGGCGGAGGCGCCGGCGCCCGCCACCGTCGCCACGTTGGCATTGCTGGTCGTCCATGTGACGCTGGGCGAGGCGATCACCGCCGATTTGGCGTCGAGTACCGATGCCGACAGCGTGCGCGTCTCGCCGAAGGACACGAGCTGCCCCGTGGCCGCCGACGTCACACTGATGGAAGCAGCCACGACCGGCGCCGCGGCGGTATCGCCACTGCCGCCGCAGGCGGTGAGCGCAATGGTCCCGGAGCACGCCAGCAGCATCGCGAGCGTCCGCGGCCGGGTGCCGCGCCGAATGGTGGATCTCATGCAAGCCTCTCCTCGAAGGGTCTCCAACGACGCACCAACGTCGTCACGGCGAGGGAGAGGGCGCGGGCGCGCGGATTATTCCGCGCCTCCCGAGTCCGGCGGCCTTCTGGGGGGGCGGCGCGCTATTCCGCCGGGAACAGCGCGTCGAGCTGCGCCAGCGCCTGACGCGCGGTGGCCGGTCGCTCGCGCGGTTCGGCGGCGATCAGCGAGGCGATCCACTGCTCCAGGGAGGCGGGCGCCTCCACGCGCTCCAGCGGCGGGACCGTCAGCGGGACCACCGGGGTCCCCAGCCCCGGGGTATCGCGCAGCTTGGCCGCGAGGCCGTCGAGCGGCGTTTGTCGCCCAAAGGGCGTGCGTCCGCGCAGCGCCTCGTGCAACATGATCCCCACGGCGTACACGTCGCCCACCGCGGAGGCCGGTGCGCCGATGAGCTGTTCCGGTGCCATATAGTCGGGCGCCCCGACGGCGGCGCCCATGACCCGACCGCTCACATGGAGACTGGGTGGCATCGGCGCCTCGTCATCACCGCGGGTGCGGGCGGGGGCTTCGCCAACCCGGAGCAGCCGCGCCACGCCGGCATCGGTGATCGTCACGCGCCCGGTGGCACCGAGCAGGACGTTCTCCGGTTTGAGATCGCCGTGCACCAGCTCGCGCCCATGCAGCGCCGCGAGTCCGTACAACAGCTGACGGGCCACCGCGACGAGCGCGCGCGCCTCGAGCCCGTGATGTTCGTCCAGCGCCGTTCGCAGGCTGATCCCGCGCACCCACTCGCTGCTGATGAATACAGTGTCGAGCGCATCGCCGACATCGTGCACCCGCGCCAGATGCGTCTGCCCCAGCGCCCCCACCTGCCGGATGACGTGCAGCGCTGCCTCGCGCGCGGCCACGTCGGCGCTGAGCAGTTCGGGGCGCACCAGCTTCAGCGCGACCGTTTCGTGTCGCGCCCGATCGAAGGCGCGATACATCACGCCCGTCGGCCCGCCGCCAAGTCGCGCTTCGATATGATAGCGGTGCACGAGCCAATCCCCCGCCTCGAGATGCAGCGGTCCGGCGTCGCCGCCGCGTGAGACGGGGAGCGGCAAGGCGAGCGCGGTCTCACTGCGTCGCCCGCGGGTGCGCGGGAGATCGGCGGCGGGCGCGTTGTCGGCGGGCGCGGCCATCGTTGCCGTGGCCGCCGCCAGCTGCGCGAGACGATCGCGCTCCTCGAGCGTGCGACGCCACGCGGCAAGATCCTGCGCGAGCGCCGTGATTTCGGGCGCGGCGCCGTCGGGCGCGGCCTGCGCCGCAGGATTGCCTTCGGCGACCCGCTGCACATCCCATCGCACATGACGCAGGGGAGCGGCCACCGCGCGATCGACCAGCAGCGTGGCGCCTCCGGCCAGCAGCACCGCGAGGACGATGCCCACCAGCAACGCGTTGCGAAACCAGGTCGACCCGGCCAGCGACCCGGTCGCCGGGCGCAGGACGAGATAGCCGCCGACTTCGGTCCCGCCGGCGGTGTTGAGCGCGCTGGGATAGGAGAACCAGCTGCTGTCGCCCAAGGCGATGGTCTGCGGGGTGAGGCGTGTTCCGGTCGCCGGACGCGCGCTCGCGAGCGTATCCGTGTCGAGCGCCCGCGCGAGCGACACGCGCGATACGGAATCGAGCGGCATGGTGGCCGCCGTCACGTGCGATCGCCCGGCGTCATCGCGCAGATAGAACACCACATGCGCGCCCGTCGCGACGGCAATGTCCGCCGCCATGGCGGAGTCGAGACGGCTGGTGGCCACCAGTACCCCAAAGGCGCTGCCACCGGGCGCGGTGATCGGCACCGCGGTGGCAAGGAACAGCAAGGAATCGCCCGATCCGCCGAACCCGGTCGTCGCCTGCCCCCGCAGGGCGCCGGCAATCAGTGGCACACCGGCCAGCTGATCACCGGAGGCCGACGGTTCGTCGGACTTGGCAACCAGGACCCCGGCGGCGTCGGTGATGAAGACCCACGACGCCTCGAGTTGCTCGGCGGCTTCGAATGTCTGATCGAGAATGTCATCACGCCGCCGTTCGGCGACGAGCGTGCGGAAGTAGGGCCCCTGCACGAACACGCGCGCGCCGCCGGCCAGACTGCGTGAGCGCCCAGCGAGCAGCTGCGCCACGAGATCCGCCGCCTGCTCCAACCCACGCTCGGCCGAGGCGGCGGCGGCCCGACGGGCCCCCACGAGCGCGGTGCCAAGCACCGCCGCCAGCACCGCGGCGAGCAGGAGCAGCGTGCCCACGAACGTGCGCGCCGGGAGACGCATCACCGGGCGGGCGGGCGACCCATGCGCGACGGGCGCCTAGTACCGATCGGCACGGGTGGTCGCGTACGGCTGGCCGAACTTGTTGGTGTGCGGCTTCGCCACAAAGCCACGCCCGTCGAGCGCGATCGCGAGGGCGTTCACGCCATCCGCCGGCACCTGCACCGTCTCGACATGTTCCGGCGCGCGTTCATGCCAGACGTGCAGCCGCCACGAGCCCGCCGGCACATTCTCCAGCACAAAGGCCCCGGTGGCCGACGCGCGCGCCACATGCGCGGTCTTCACGGCGACGACGTAGTTCACCATGCGCGCGTGAATGTTGCAATAGATCGCGTACACGCCCGCACGCGGGAACGTCGCCGACCGCGTCTTGCCGGTGCGATAGAGCCCGAGATCGAACGCCCCGAGCGACGAGTTGGAGAAAACGTTGTGGCTGAACGGATCCTGATTCGGATACGCGACACTGCCGCCGGCGGCCACGATCTGCACATGCGGCTCGAACTCGCGCAGGCGCATGGCGACGGAGGCCGTCATCAACCCGGTTGGACGCGGCGCATTGTCCGACTCGAGAAAGACAATCGCGTCGCTCAGGTCCGCCGCGGGGGCGCCCGACTTGTCGAGCACCTTCACCGTACCGCGCACCGCCCCCTGCGCCCGGAGCGTTGCACGAGGCCCGAGCAGGACGGCGCCCGCGACCAGCACGCCAAGGAGGCGCCGTGCGAGCCGACGGACCGGCGTCACAGCTCGATGCCCAGGCCGAGATTGAGCTGACGGCCGCGCGCGAGCCCGCTGTTATAGCGCGTCCGGAATTCGCGCCACTCGAACGAGATGAAGAGCGGCTGCGTGGGGCGCCACTGCGTATGGACGGCGCAGGCGGTATTGCGGCGGCGATCCACCGCGCGCTCATGCACGCGATCGGTGCCGCAGCCGCCGCCGGCGATGAGCATGGGGGTCATCTGGGCGTTGAGCTGCAGCCACCCGGCGGTATCGGTGAGCGGGACGCCGGGTTGCTCGCTGACGCCCAGCGTACCGAAGTTCTGCCCAATGGCGCCACCACCCAGGCCGCGGATGAGGCGCCCGCGATAGCCCTCGCCGCGCAGTTCCACGCGCGTGCCCAACGGCACCCGGAGATCGGTGCTCACGGCCCACGAATGGAGCGACGAATCGCCGGCGACGCGGAGCGCTCCACTGTGAACGCCGACGCCGATCTCCCCACCGCGCGTGTGAACGCCCTGCGCGGCCACGACATCATGCTCGGTCCCCCAACGCACGCGCACGCGCGACTCCACCGCCGGCTTGCCGGTGAGAGCCGCGGCGTCGGGCCCCGTCAGGTTGGCGAGATGGCGTTCGTTCGCATACGGCGCCATGAGCGCCCCCTGCAGCGCGACCGACACCGCGCGCGCCCCCGCGCGCGACCACACCTCGCGCGTCACGCGCAGCTGCGGGAGCCAGTTCCACAGATTGCCCGCCGTCGCAAAGACCGGAATGCCCACGCCCGCCGAACTGATCGGATTGAGATCCGAGATCAGCGGTGTCTCGGTGCCGAGCATGATGTCGGTCTTGGGGCGCGTCAGAAAGACGCGCGCCGTGCGCAGCCGCGGTTCCGGAAAGAGCGGCGGATTGGCGTCGGTGGCGCGCGCGAAGAAGTCGACTTCCAGATCGGCGGCGAGTGTGCCACCGAGCACGCTGTCGATCGTGGCCGTCGCGCCGATGAGGGTCTGGCGAAACGACGCCCCCAGATTGGACCGTCCCGCCGATCCGTATTCGGGATCGCGGGCGCGGTCGGGGGAGGCAAAGACCGGCGATTCGCCGCCCTGCAGATTGCCCGACGAGCGGAAGCTGTTCATGACGAGGCGCGCCGAGAGCTCGAGCTGCGCGCGGGAACGCAGGCGCACCTGCGCGGCCGATTCCGTCGCCAGCTGTTCGCGGAGCAATCGCAGCGCCTCTTCGGTCCGCGCCAGACGCGCGGCCAGCGAATCGAGCGACGTCGCCGTGGACGTCGAGTCGCGCGGCGGCGCGACCTGCGCGTCGAGCGGCGCCCGTGGGGCAGCGACAGCTAGGCCAGCGCCAAGCATCAGCATGCGGACGCGGTGGGCGACGTTCCGTCGCCCGGGAAGATCGGTGGTGGGAAACACGCCCCCAATTGGCGGCGTGCGCACGGCGTGCGCAACTCGAACCGTTTGATTGGTGTCACAGCCTTTCCAGAAGCGCAGCGTGATCACGCGGTTCGCACGTCGTCACCCCGTCGTCGGCCTGCGCACCACACCAGCGGAGGCGTCAACGGGCGACCGGCTGAAGCCCCTGCAACGTGCGCCACGTCACGTCACCAACCAGAAACGCACCGCCCTGCGCTTCGGTCCACCCCACGACGCCCACGTTGCCATCCTGCGCGGCGATCGGCTGACCGGCGCCAAAGGCGCGACGGATGTCCACCGCACGGAACAGCGCGGCGTCGGAGAGGGCGTACTGCATGATCACGCGATCGTGCCATCGGTACGCGAGCACCGCCGCCAGCTCCCCATCGAGCTCGGTCGTCCACGCCCCCACCAGACGGAGATCATCGCGGAGCAACGGCCACACCGGAAACGCCACCGCCGCGCGCACGGCGTCGAGGTCGCGCGCGCGCCCCGGCAGGTCACGACCACTCGCCCGGCGGAAATCGGCGGCCACGGCGGCGACCACGGTGGGTTCGGCCGTGAGGACGACGGGCGCGGGCGTACTCGCCCCGCCCGCGCGCCACCGCGGCCACGTCTGCGCCACCGCGAGGCTGATCACCGCGCATCCGACCAGCGCCGCCCACCACACGCGCCGTGAACCGCGCGCCGGGGCTGCGGGCACCGGCGCGGGCGCGGGCATGGCGCTCGTCACTGCGCGGACCTTGGAGAGCAACGCCGGCGAGACGGGCGCGACCGCGAGCGTCGCCACCCGGTCGGCCAGCGCCTGCTGAATGCGCACCTCCCGACGGCAGCGGTCGCACCCCAGGAGGTGCGCCTCGACCTGCGTCATGGTTTCGAGTGGCAGCTCCCCGTCGGCATAGGCCCCGAGCAGCGTGGCGAGAATATCGTGGCGCGCCTGGCGCGTCGCGTCGTCCTCCGGCTGCGGCCGCGCGCCGGGGACCGCCCCCCCCATCCAGTCGGTCATGAGCGCCTCCGCGAGGGGCGCGTGGCGACGGGCTCGGCGCTGAGGTCCGCGCCGAGGGCCCACTCGTGCTGCCGTTCCTGAATGACGCCGGCGAGCAAGCGGCGTCCACGCGAAATGCGGCTCATGACGGTTCCGATGGGAATGCCAAGGAGTTCGGCAATCTCGATGTACTTGAAGCCGGAGATGTCGTGCAGCTCCACCGCGGTGGCGAAGTCCTCCGGGATGCTCGCCAGCGCCGCGCGGAGCAGCTCCGCGTCCAGGCGGCCGACGACATCGAGGAAGACCTGATCGCCCTCGCCCGCCACCAGGGCCTCATGCACATCCTCGAGGCGGGACATGGGCACCAGCCGCGCCCGCCGACCGGCGCGATCGGCCATATCGCTCAGCACCGTCCGCAGAATCGTGTACAGCCACGCGCGCACCCGCGTCGGGTCGCGCAGTTCATCGAAGGCGCTCCACGCCCGCACGCAGGTGTCCTGCACGGCGTCTTCGGCGTCGCTGCTCGAGGCCATGCGCCGCGCGGCAAAGCCGAGCAGTTGGCCGAGATGCGGGGTGACGAGTTCCTCGAATCGCTGCTGGCGACGGGCGAGGACAGCGGGAGTGGCGGTCATGGACCCGGGGACGGGGGGACGGGCGAAGTTATTCCCGTTCCTGATCGGCGGTCAGAGGGGGACCGCCGACAGCGGTTTACAGCCGGGGACAGCGCCCGCAGGTTGGTCCCATGACTCTCCGTTCCCAGCTCCCTGCGCTCCTGTTCGCCGCCGGTCTGGTGGCGTTCGCGACCCCGGCCCTCGCCCAACCGTCACCCCGGTCGGCGTTGACCGGGCCCGGCGTCTCCGCCTCGCTCGCCGGGGTCCGTCGGGCCTCCCTGCGCCACGTCGCCTACGACCTCGCCCTGACCGTCTCGGCGGGCGATACGGCGAGCGGGCGGGTGACCGTGCGCTTCGAGCGCTCGGGGGCGGGCGACGTGATCCTGGACTTCCGGGGACTGGGGATCGGCGAGGCCTCCGTCAACGGCGCGCCCTGGCCGGACGCCGCGCGGTCGTGGAACCGCCAGCACCTCACCGTACCGGCCGCGCGCCTCAAGCCGGGCGCCAACACACTCACCCTGGCCTTCCAGACGCCGGTGGCGAACGCGGGGGCGGCGATCATCCGCTATCGCGACGTGACCGACGGGCAGACGTACCTGTACACGCTGCTCGTGCCGTCCGACGCCAACCTGCTCTTCCCCTGCTTCGACCAGCCCGATCTCAAGGCCCGCGTGACCTTCCGGCTCACCGCCCCCAAGGCCTGGGTGGCGCTGGCCAATGGCGCCGAGGTGGGCGCCGATACCACCGGCGATCAGGTCACGCATCGCTTTGCCGAAACGCGGCCCCTCAGCACGTATCTCATTGCCTTTGCCGCCGGGCCCTGGGCGGTGCATACGCGTGCCGAAGCGATCCGCGAGGGAGCGGCCCCCGTCCCCGTGCAGCTGTTCGTGCGGGCCACGCGCGCCAAGGAGGCCGAAGGCGATACGCTGGTCGCGCTCAATGCGAAGGCGCTGCGCTGGCTGGGCCGCTACTTCGACACGCCGTACGGCTTCGACAAGTATGCGTCGCTCCTCGCCCCGGCGTTCCCCTTTGGCGGGATGGAGCACCCGGGCGCGGTCTTCTACAACGAAGACAGTTTCATCTATCGCGAGCGCCCCACGACGTCGCAGCTGCTCGGCCGGCAGGCGACGATCTTCCACGAGGTCGCGCATCAGTGGTTCGGCGATCTCGTCACCATGCGCTGGTTCGACGACCTCTGGCTCAAGGAGGGATTCGCGACCTTCATGGCGGCGCGGATGCAGGCGGAGGTCGATCCACAGGCGAACGCGTGGAAGACGTTCTACCTGCGCAACAAGCCGGTGGCGTACGGGACCGATGCGACGCTGGGGACGACGCCGGTGTGGCAGGCGCTCGGGAATCTCGATCAGGCCAAGAGCAACTACGGCCCGATCGTGTACAACAAGGCGCCGAGTGTGCTGCGGCAGCTCGAGTATCTGGTCGGGCCGGCGGCGTTCCAGCGCGGGGTGCAGACGTTCCTGCGGACCCATGCTTACGGCAATGCGACGTGGCAGGCGCTGTTGGCGGCAATCGGTACGGCGTCCGGGCGCGACCTGACGGCGTGGGGCCGACAGTGGATGCTGCGCCCCGGCATGCCCATCGTGCAGCAGCAGCTACGGGTCGCGAACGGCAGGATCACGCGCCTCGCGCTCGTGCAGCGGCCGGCGCAACCCAGTCTCTCCGGGAAGGGCACGTGGCCGCTCAAGATGCAGGTGCTGCTTTATCGTGCCGGCGGCCCCCCCGTGCGGCTGCCGGTGGAGCTCCGGGGGGATACGACGGTCGTCACCGCGGCGGCTGGCCAGGCCGCGCCGGATTTCGTGTATGCCAACGATGGCGACTACGGCTATGCGATCGTGCTCCCCGACAGTGCCAGTGTGCAGTGGCTCGAGCAGCACATCGAGCAGGTGCCGGATGATTTCCTGCGGGCGATGCTCTGGGGCTCGTTGTGGGATCTGGTGCGCGAGGCGCAGCTCGATCCGCTGCGCTATGCGCGGATGGCGATGCGGGCGTTGCCGACGGAACGCGATGAGCAGCTGGCGGGGACGCTCGTGGGCCGCCTGTCCACGGCGCTGACGCGCTACGGGGCCGCGGCGGCGCGCGACGCGATGCTGCCGGAGGTGGAGCAGCTGCTGCTCACCGGCGCCGCCGACTCGACGCGCAGCTACGGGACGCGCAAGTCGCATCTCGATACGTACATCGGACTGGCGCGCACTCCGGCGGCGCTGGGGCGCCTGCGCGGCTGGCTGGCGGGGGATACGATCGCCGGCCTGCCGCTGCGCGCGCCGACGCGGTGGAGCCTGGTGACGCGGCTGGTGGCCCGTGGCGCGCCGGATGCCGATGCGCTCATTGCCGCCGAGCGGGCGCGCGACAACACCAGCGAAGGGCAGCGGCAGGCCTTCGTGGCGGCGGCGGCCAAGCCAGACAGTGCCGTGAAGGCGGCGCTCTTCACGCGGTGGTTTGGCGACGCCTCGCTCAATGAGGAGTGGGTGACGTCGAGCCTGCGGGCCTTCCATGAGCCGGAGCAGCAGGCGCTCACGCGGCGCTATCTCGCCCCGGCGCTCGATACGCTGCCGTGGGTGCAACAGAACCGGCGGATCTTCTTTCTGGGATCGTGGCTGGGGGGGACGCTGGGCGGGCAGAGCGATCCGGCGGCGCTGGCGATCGTGGACCAGTGGTTGGCCGGGCATCCCGAGCTGGCGCCCGACCTGCGGCAGAAGGTGCTGCAGTCGCGAGACGAGCTCGAGCGTACGGTCACGATCCGGGCGCGGTTCGCGGCGCCGTCCCCGTAGGACTTACAGTCCAGTCCGCTTCGGTCCTAATCGATGGGACCGTTGTGACGCAAGTCTGGCCATCTGCGGTTCCAACCGTAGTATCAGCCTTCTGCCGCCTGCCTCGTCCCGCGCGAGCGGCGGATTCTGGGACGGGCCGTCATTCCGGCGGTCGTCGTTCCATCCCCAGCAGTTCGTTGTTCTCCATTTCCCTCTTGTGGAGCCCTCATGAGCAGGTTGTTCCGGATGGTGACCGCCCTCGCGGTCGCCGCACTGCCCTTCCGCGCCGACGCCCAGTCCCGAGATATCTCGGGCACGGTGAAGATGGCGGGAAGCGGTCAGCCCATCGCCGAAGTGACGGTTGGCATCGTCGGCCAGCAGGTCGGCGTCCGCACCAATGAGAAGGGCGAGTTCCGCCTTCGCGTCCCGTCGGGTGAAGTCGTGGTCGTCGCGCGCACGCTTGGCTACAAGCGGCAGACGATCCGCGTCGGCCCGAACGAGAACACGGCGAACTTCGTCCTCGAAAAGGACGTACTGCAGCTCGAAGGTGTGACGGTGACGGGTGCGGCCACGACGACGGACCGGAAGGTCGCGACGACGGCCGTGGCCTCGGTGAACACGGCGGAACTCAACCGCGTGCCGGCCCGCTCGATCGAAGGCAACCTGGCCGGTAAGGTCGCGGGTGCCCGCATGTTCGAGAACAGCGGCGCGCCGGGCGGTGGTGCGCAGATCCAGATCCGTGGTGCGACGTCGGTGCTCGGCTCCGGCGACCCGCTCTACGTCGTGGACGGCGTCATCATCTCGAACGCCAGCATCTCGTCGGGTGCCTCGTCGGTCAGCCGCGCGAGCGGTTCGACGGGCTCGAGCCAGGACCAGGTCGTGAACCGCCTGGCCGACCTCAACCCGAACGACATCGAGAACATCGAAGTCCTCAAGTCGGCGGCGGCCTCGGCCATTTACGGCTCGCGCGCCACGAACGGCGTCGTGGTCATCACGACGAAGCGTGGCCGTCAGGGCCGCCCGACGTGGAACGTCGTGCAGCGCGTCGGCTCGCAGCAGGCGCAGCGCCTCCTCGGGCACCGCAGCTTCGCCAACTACGCTGAAGTGGCGCCGTACGTCGGCGGCTCGCTCGGTGACTCGATCGCCAAGGCGGTCTGCGGCTCGGGCGCCTGCCCGTCCTACGACTGGTAGAAGCAGCTCTACGGCGAGACGACCCCGTCGTACGAGACGCTGCTCTCGGCGGCCGGCGGCGTGAACAACACCCGCTTCTTCGTGTCGCTCAACGACCGTCAGGAGTCGGGCATCATGAAGTACACGGGCGCCCGTCGTACGGGTGGCCGCATCAACCTCGATCAGACGCTCGGCACCAAGTGGACGGTGAGCGCCGGTCTCGACGTGACGCGCAACTACTTCGCGCGCGGCTTCGGCAACAACGACAACGCCGGTATCAGCCCGATCTACAACATGGGCTACAACCCGGCGATCATCGACCTGACGAAGCGTGACGCCACGGGCCGCTACGTGCGCATGCCGTTCTATACGGGCAGCGCGACGCCGGGCACGGCGACGTCGAATCCGTTCGAAGTGCTCGAGCGCGTGACGAACAACGAAAGCGTGTGGCGCCAGGCGGCGTCGACGCGCATCGGCTACACGGCGCTCTCGACCACCAAGAACTCGGTGCAGCTCTCGTACCTGTCGGGTGTGGACCGCTTCCAGCAGGAAGGCTTCCAGTACTCGCCGAACTACATGCAGTACGAGCCGGCCGACGGCTTCCTCGGCACGGTCAACCAGGTCAACGCGTCGAGCTTCCAGTTCAACCAGGGCATCAACGCGGTGTGGACGTTCACGCCGGGGTGGAGCTGGTTCACGTCGGCCACGACCTCGACGGGTGGCACGTACGAAAACCAGCGCCTGAACACGTACAGCCTGCGTGGCCGCGGCCTGCTGCCGACGCGTCAGATCGCGACCGGCGCGCAGGACCTGGCGATCACGAACGGCCGGTCGGAGTTCCGTGACCAGTCGTACTACGTGAACGAGCAGCTCCTGCTCCTCAACGAAAAGCTCTCGGTGAACGCCGGTCTCCGTGCCGACCGTTCGAGCGCCAACGGCGACCGCGAGAAGTTCTACAGCTTCCCGAAGTTCTCGGCGTCGTACCGCTTCACGAACGTGTGGACGGACAAGATCGACGAAATCAAGATCCGCGCCGCGAAGGGTCAGTCGGGTAACCGTCCGCGCTACGGCGACCGTGACGTGCTCTACGCCGACGGTGGTCTGATCGGTGGTGGTGGCTCGCTCGTGTCGAACGGCACGCTCGGCAACACGAAGATCAAGCCGGAAGTGATGAACGAGACCGAGTTCGGTACCGACATCCAGCTCTTCAAGGGTCGCCTCGGCCTCGAGTTCACGCGCTACCAGCGCCAGATCAAGGATCTGCTCCTGACCTTCCCGCTGCCCCCGTCGTCGGGTCTCGGCAGCCAGGTCATCAACGGCGGCCAGCTCTCGGTGCTCGGTACGGAAGGCGTCATCTCGGCGGTGCCGCTCCGCAAGGGCAACCTCGAGTGGACCACGCGCATCATCTACAACGCGAACCAGCAGTACACGGACAACATCCCGGTGCCGGCGTTCGCGGTGGGTGGCTCCTTCGGTGCCTCCTACGGCCGCAACCGTATCGCCACGGACACGAAGTCCACGTACATCTGGGGTAATGCCCCGCTGGGCGTGAACGGAGCCGTGCGCGACACGATCCTGTTCGACTCGAACCCGATCCACACGACGACGTTCAACAACGACTTCACCTGGAAGCGGTGGGGCGTCTCGGCGCTCGTGGACTGGCGCAACGGTGGGTACGTCTCGAACATGACGAACAACCTGTGGGACGAAGGCGGCCAGTCGCGCGACTTCGTGGCCAAGGGCAAGGACCGCTACGACACGTTCAACAAGGGCGACATCCGCCCCTACATCCAGAACGGTTCGTACGTGAAGATCCGCGAAGTGACGCTGAACTACACGGCGCCGGATTCGTGGGCCAGCAAGATCCCGGGTGCCCGCTCGATGCGCTTCAACCTCAGCGGCCGTAACCTCGCGATCATCTCCAAGTACTGGAGCTTCGACCCGGAGTTCTCGAACTTCGGCAACTCGAACTTCAACCGGTTCATCGACCTCGCGCCGTTCCCGTCGAGCCGGCAGTTCTTCTTCACCGTCGACCTGGGCTTCTAACCCATGACGACGACATCACTCAAGACGACCACGAATTCCGTGAAGACGTCCCTCGCTACGCTGCGCGCGGTCGGCGCGCTCGCGTCGCTGGCGGCCCTTGCCGCCTGCAACTCTGATAAGCTCGTGCTGAGCAACCCGAACGCGCCCACCGTGGAAGCGGCGGCGGCGGACCCGCAGGCGCTGCAGCTGCAGGCCAACGGCCTGCTCCGTCAGCTCCGCAACGGCCGCGGCGCGTTCATCACGTCCACCGGCCGCTTTGGCCGCGAAGCGTACATCTACACCCCGCAGGAAGGCCGTAACACGTCGGCCTACCTCATCGGCATCTCCGGCCAGAACAAGCTCGACCCGGCCGGCTTTGCGGTGGAGAACTGGGGCACGCAGTACGGCAACCTGCGCGACATCTTCAACTTCAAGAATTCGGCGACGAATTCGACGCTGTTGACGGCCGAGCAGAAGAGTGCCGCACTGGGCTTCGCCCGCACGCTCGAAGGGCTGGAGCTGCTGTACGTCATCTCGACGCGTGATACGCTCGGTCTCGTGGTGGAGATCAAGCAGAACGCGTCGGACCTCGCGGCGTTCGTGTCGCGGGACTCGGCGTACAAGTACATCATCAACACGCTGGACGACGGTGCGGCGAAGCTGGCGGCGGGCGGGAGCGCGTTCCCGTTCACCATGCATGCCGGCTTCAACGGCTTCAACACGCCGAGCACGTTCCGCCAGTTCAACCGCGCCATCGCGGCGCGTGCGAACGCCTACTACGCCACGTCGGGTGGTGGCACGGCGGCCTGGCAGGCGGCGCTGACGGCGCTGACGGCCTCGTTCATGAACACCGGCGCGACCACGCGTGCGGCGCTCGACGCGGGTCCGTCGCATCCGTACTCGACGGCCTCGGGTGACGCCAACAATCCGCTCAACTCGGTCACGAACACCGACCTGTTTGCGCACATGAGCATTCAGACGGATGCGCAGCTGAAGGCGGATGGCAACCCGGACGATCGCTACACGGCCAAGATCGGTACCCGCGCGACGCGTAACGCGCCGCAGGGTCTGGGCATCGCGTCGTCGCTCGGCTTCAACATGTATCCGACGACGTCGAGCAGCCTGCCGATCATCCGCAACGAAGAGCTCCTGCTCCTCCGCGCCGAAGCGCTGCTGGCCACGGGCGACAAGGCGGGTGCGATTGCGATCATCAACCAGATCCGTCAGTCGTCGGGTGGCCTGCCCGCCTCGACGCTCACCACCGCGTCCACGGATGCGGCGGTGCTGACCGAACTGCTGTACAACAAGCGGTACTCGCTCCTCCTCGAGGGGCACCGCTGGATCGACATGCGTCGCTACGGCCGCCTGAACCAGCTCCCGCTGGACATCGCGACCGGCACGAACGCGCACTTCGTGGCGCGCGTGCAGCCGATCCCGCAGGGCGAGTGCCTCGTCCGCGCGGGCAAGACGGGCGCGCTGGCCGGCCCGGGCTGCTAAGGCCCCCCGGCAACACAACGGCCCCGCGTGCGATGCACGCGGGGCCGTTTTGCTTTCGGGAGCGGTCAGGTCTCAGGTCTCAGGTCTCGCTGCTCACGGCTCGGCTCTCGGTTCTCAACGGAAACCAAGACTATTTCCTTTGAGAACTGAGAGCCGAGCGGTGAGCATCGAGACTGGAGCGATGAGATGGGAAACCGTGCCGGCTTAGTAGCCGTCCCGTGTCCACACCGCGATCACCCCGCAGCGCCGATCAGGGCCACCGAACTGGGGCGGGACCGTGGCGGAGCCGGAGTAGACCTCGATGCCGGCGATCTGCTTCGGGGGCGGGAGGAGATCGAGATTGAAGTTGCGCGGCAGGATGATGCCGTCGAGCAGCACCTGCATGGCGCACGCGCCAGCGCCGTCCCCAAAGACCGAGCCGCCTTCACGCTTGGAGAGCGCCACGGTGCCGGCGAACTGATCGCCACTCAGTGGCGAGACGATCACGCCGGTGAGGTTGCGGAGGAAGTCCTTGGCGTACATGGAGCCGCGGCGTTCGAGCATATCGCGGGTGACGAACTGCCCCGTGCCGAGCTTGCGGCGCTGTTCGAACTCCAGCATGCGGAGCGACACGCGCTGTTCGCGCACGCGCACGGTGTCGAGGAGCATGCCGCTGCGGACGAGCGCGTAGGCGAGGCGCACCGTGTCGCCGGCCGGGACCTCGATGATGCCGGAGGTCGGCGCGAACCCGATGCGCCGGACCACGATGAGGTACTGACCGGACGGCACCTGCATCATGCGGAAGCGGCCGTTCTCCCCGGTGATGACCTTGGCCGCCGTACCGATGACCGTGACGTCGGCATTATCGAGGGGCGTCAGCAGTGTGTCGGTCACGACGCCGTCGATTACGGCAAAGCCGCCCTGCCGCGCGAGCTGCTGCTCGCGCTCCATCCGGATGCGGTCCTGCATGGTGGTCCGCTGCTGGGCGCCGGCGGTGGCCGCCAGGGTGACCGACAGCAGGGCGGCCGACATCGCGCCGGCCACGTGGGCTCGGGGGCGACGAGAAAAGATGCGCATATCGATGACGGGGCTCAGTGCTTCGCCAGATCGCCGCAGGCCACGATGATCTGCATCGCGGCGGCGGCGTCGTGAATGTTCACGTAGTACGTGCTGGTATCACTCAGGGCCACATCGAGTTTGGCCGTGGCACTGCCATGGCCCTTGAGGTCAATCGCGATGGGGCTGTAGGCCCGCGCACTGCCCACGACGCCGCCACTCTTGGTGCAGCTGCCGGCGTGGATGTGCCACGGACGCGTCGCGCCGGGCGTGTCGCCGTCGAGCGTGACCGTGACCTCGGAACCGGCGCCGTTGGCCCCGGGCTTCACCACCGCCGAGCCGGAGACCTTGCGGCCGTCCCTGCCCGCGAGCGTTGTGGTCCAGTCGCGCAGCCGCGCCGATGCGGGGGTGCTGACCGCCAGGGCGGTCAGCACACCGGTGGCCGCGAGCAACAGCAGGAGTGAACGACGCATACGGGGAATCCTGGGGGAGTGACTTAACGCCGGGGTGGTGACCCCGGTCGGGCGGGACCGGTGGAATTTGCCACCGGGCGCTTGGGGGATGCTACACCGGAGCCCGCCGGAGTGCCCGCCGGACCGCTGCGAACGGGCGGGCGGGCGTTGCCCCTGACCCCGGGCGAGGGGGGCGCGGTCATCCCCTCGCGGGCGTCGATCAGAAAGATCACGCCAACAACCAGGATCACGAGCACGAAGAGCAACAGCAGCAGACGTGTGCGGAGCGGTGGCTGAATGAACAGACTCGCCACCAGCGTCGGCAGGACGATCAGCACGGTGCGCAGCAGCCGCCGGTCGAAGGGGCGCGGCGCGAGCGGTGTCCCGCGCGGAACGATCTTGAGGCGATACTCGACCTCGGCGAACAGCGCCCAGATCGCACGTTCGAGCCGCATGAACCAGTAGACGGGGTTCACACGCTGCAGCAGGGTGGGTGTGGACATAGTGGGTCAACGCGTGAGGCCGTGGTTCCGATCCCCAAGCGGTGCCGCGACTTAGCGCGCGTCAGCTGCGTTCGACGATGCGGTCGATGAGGAAGCTGGACTGCTCGAGCGCTTCGGCGGTGAAGTCGCCGAAGAACGTGCGCACCTCGCCGAACAGCCGGGCAAAGGTCTCCTGATCACCCTCGGCGATGACGCGCGCCAACTCCTGCGCCGACGCGCTGAACGCCGCCGTCACGTCCGCGGATCGGGGGTTCCGCATCTCGATCGGGCCATAGAGTGCGGGGTCCTGGGCAAAGTGCCGCGCCGCCACGTAGAGCTCGAGCAGGTAGGCCGGCGATGTGAACGGCATCGTTTCGGCGAGCGGGAGCCCGAGGCGCGACAGGGTGATCCCCTGCACCTGCGTCTGAAAGTGCGTCAGCACCTGCACCACGCTCATGACCCGATCGTGCTGGGCCGGCGACGTCTCGGTCACCGACAGGCCGCGCGCGGTGAAGGTATGCACCACCCAGTCGGCCCAGGCATCGCCCCGGGCCCGGCACACGACCACGCGCTGCCCCTGCAGCGTGTGCACGCTGGGACCGAACATCGGGTGGGTGCCCACCACACTGGCCGCGGTGGACTCCAGCATGGCCTGCACGGGAGCTCCCTTGATGCTCGTGACGTCCATTAGGAGCGACTCGGCGCGCACGTGCGGGCCGACCTCCCGGATCACCGCCTCGGTGTGCTCAATGGGGACCGACACGACCACCACGTCGGCCGCCGCCGCGGCTTCGGCCGCGCGGAGTTCGGTGTCGCGGTCCACGAGCAGGAGGCGATGCCCGAGATCACCGAACAGGCGGGCGAGCAGCCGACCGATCTTGCCGTGGCCACCGATCACGGCAACAGTGCGCACCGGCTCATTGAGGGGGATTTCGGCGCGCAGCGCCGCCTGATGGTCGCGGCTGGACCGCAGCAGCAGGCGGAAGATCGATTCGATCTCCCCGGCGGGCAGACCAAGTTCCACGGCGCGTTCATGGCGATCGCGGAGCACCTCGCGCTCGCGTTCGGCGTCGCGGATGCGCACGCCGTGCTGCCGCTTGTACGCCGCGACCTCGGCCACCAGCGCCATCCGCCGGGCCATGATCTGCAGCAGGTCCCGATCGAGGGCGTCGATCATGGCCCGCAGCACCGGGAGCGGCCGCGGCGCGCCTGGCGCCTGCTCGGTCATCGTCTCAGACCGTTGGCTGGTAGCGGCCCCACACGCCCTCAAGCGCATCGGCAATCTCGCCGACGCTGGCGCGGGCGCGGACGGCATCGATGATGAGCGGCATGAGCTCGGCGCGCGGGCCGCTGTGGTTGCCCTGATACTGCGGGGCGACCTCCACGATGCGCTGCAGCGCCGTGTTCACGGCGTTGGCGTCACGCTGCGCTTTAACGGCCGTGAGGCGGGCCACCTGATCACGCTCGAGGGCGCTGAAGTCTGGCGCCGGGATGATCGGCGGGTCCTGCCCGTCGCCGAACTTGTTGACGCCCACGACCACCGTCTCGCCGGCTTCCACCCGCAGCTGATACTCGTAGGCGCTACGCCCGATCTCTTCCTGAAAGAAGCCCGCCTTGATCGCCTCGGCGGCGCCGCCGAGTTCGTCGACGCGCGCCAGCAGTTCGCGGGCGCGCGATTCGATTTCGTTCGTGAGCTGCTCCACATACCAGCTGCCCGCGAGCGGATCGACTGTCTGCGCGACCCCACTTTCGTAGCCCACCACCTGCTGCGTGCGGAGCGCCAGCGTGGCCGCCTCCGCCGTGGGCAGGGCGAGCGCCTCATCGTAGCCGTTCGTGTGCAGCGACTGCGTGCCGCCGAGCGTAGCCGCGAGTGCCTGGATGGTGACGCGCACGATGTTGTTGAGCGGCTGCTGCGCCTGCAGCGTCACGCCGCCCGTTTGCGTGTGGAAGCGCAGGCGGCAGCTCGCATCGTTGGCGCCGAACTGTTCGCGCATGAGGCGCGCCCACAGACGGCGGGCGGCGCGGAACTTGGCGACCTCTTCGAACAGATCGTTGTGCGCCGCAAAGAAGAACGACAGGCGCGGGGCGAAGGTATCCACCGGCAACCCCGCCTCCACCGCTTGCTTCACGTACGCCAGCGCGTCGGCGAAGGTGAAGGCCACTTCCTGTACCGCGGTGGAGCCAGCCTCGCGAATGTGATAGCCCGAAATGGAGATGGGATTCCACTGCGGTACTTCGGCGGCGCAGAATCGGAACATCTCGGCCGTGAGCGCGAGACTCGGCGCCGGCGGATAGATGTACGTGCCGCGCGCGATGTATTCCTTGAGGATGTCGTTCTGCACCGTGCCCGACAGCTTGGCGCGGGCGATGCCCCGTTCCTCGGCCACCACGATATACATGGCGAGCAGCGTGGACGCCGTAGCGTTGATCGTCATGCTCGTGGAGACCTGATCGAGCGGAATGCCGTCGAGCAGGACGTGCATGTCCTCGACCGTATCGATCGCCACGCCGACGCGCCCGACTTCACCGAGCGCGCGTGGCGAGCTCGAGTCGATCCCCATCTGCGTGGGCAGATCGAAGGCGACCGACAATCCCGTCTGGCCCGCATCGAGCAGCAGCTTGAAGCGCTCGTTGGTGGCCTTCGCGGTGCCGAAGCCCGCGTACTGGCGCATGGTCCAGAGGCGCCCACGGTACATCGTGGGCTGCACCCCGCGCGTGAACGGAAACTGCCCCGGATCGCCGAGGTCGTTCGCGTAATCGGTCGCGACGTCCGCTGGGCGAACGACGGCGGGGATGGGGATGCCGGAGGGGGAGAGTCGGTCGGTCATCCCCCTAATTTAGAGAACTGCGCGAGGCGACGCCTTAGGCGGCGTCGTCCTTCCGCGGCACATGCCGCCGCTCCGGCACCGGGAGCGGGAACTCGTTCACCGTTTCCACCTCGGCCTTGCTGCCGATGTAGAGCGGCGTGCGCTGATGCAGCTCCGTCGCTTCGACATCAAGAATGCGCCGGTGCCCATCGACCGCGAGCCCTCCAGCCTGTTCGGCGATGAACGCCAGCGGGTTGGCCTCGTAGAGCAGGCGCAGCTTGCCGCGCGGCGACTTGGCGTTCGCGGGATAACAGAACACACCGCCGCCGAGCAGGTTGCGATGGAAGTCCGCGACGAGCGAGCCGACGTATCGCACGTTGAGCGGCTTCTGCTTGCCGTCGAGCCCACGATAGCGGCGCATCAGCGCGCGCGTGGGTTCCGGCCAATCCTGCTCGTACGCGTCGTTCACGGAGAGATACCGCGCGCGATCCGGGATACGGATGTTCGGATGCGACAGCAGGAACTCGCCGATCGACGGGTCGAGCGTGAAGCCGTGGGCGCCCTGTCCGGTCGTGTACACCATCATGGTGCTCGAGCCGTACAGGATGTAGCCCGCGGCCACCTGGCGGCGGCCGGGCTGGAGCATGTCTTCCATCTCGCCGCGCGTCCCGCGCGTGATCTTCTTGTAGACCGAGAAGATGGTGCCGACGGGCACATTCACGTCGATGTTCGACGAGCCATCGAGCGGATCGAAGAGCAGCACGTACTTGCCGTGCCGGAAGCCTTCGGGAATGTGAATGATGTCGGGCTCTTCTTCCGACGCCATGGCGCAGAGCCGTCCGCCGTGATCGAACGCCTTGACGATGATCTCGTTGGCGATGACGTCGAGCTTCTGCTGCACTTCGCCCTGCACATTCGTGTCACTCGTCGCCCCGAGGATGTCGGCGAGCCCGGCGCTGCGCACCTTGTTCGCGATCATCTTGCCAGCGAGCGCCATGTCGTAGAGGATGCCGGACAACTCACCGGTAGCCTCCGGGAACATGCGCTCCTGCTCGATGATGAAGCGCTCGATCGTGACGACGGACGTCGAAGTGTGCTTGACCACGGGAGGGACTCCGAAGAGGGAGGGCGGGCGAACGCCGGAAAGCTGACGACTTCGGGCGAGCGGGGGAAGAGCAGCGCGGATGATGCAGCCGCACGCCCGGCGCGGCACGCCCCGCGATGCGAGCCTCTACGCGACGTGAAACGCATGTAACAGCACGTCGGTCCATTCGGCTGCGCATTCAACGAGGTACGACGCCCTGAAGTGCCCGGACGCAACGCCGCGCGTCACTCAGCGCGCCCCGCGCGGCGGCACGATCCAGCGCGTGTCACCCGCCTCGACCTCGAGCGTGCGTCCGTCACTCCGCACCACGATGCTGCCGTCCTGATCGGTGCGAAACACCGGCACCGCGCGTGCCGCCAACTCGGCGAGTGTTTCCGGAGCCGGATGTCCGTATCGGTTGCCCGACCCCATCGACGAGATCCCGACGCGCGGCCGGACCACATCGAGAAAGGGCGCGCTGCTGCTGGTGCGACTCCCGTGATGCCCCAGCTTGAGTACGTCTGCCTCGAGCAGTGCCGGCGCGTGATGGGCCAGCAGCCAGGCCTCTTCGCTTCGCTCGGCGTCGCCGGTAAGCAGGAACGCGTGTGCGCCATAGGCGACGCGCAGCACCACCGATGTTTCGTTCGCGTTCTCCTGGGCCGCGGTCCAGGCGGAATCGGGGGCCAGCACGGTCACGGAGACACCATCGAGCGCGTAGCGATCCCCCGGGCGGACGCGCTTCCAGTGCACACCAACGGCAGCCACGGCCTCGAGCGCGGCACGGTAGCCCGGGCTCGTGGTGACGAACGCGGGCTCCCACCACCACGCGGGGCGCGTCGCCCGTACGACCGCGGCCGCGCCGCCCGCGTGGTCCTCATGCGCGTGCGACAGCACGACCAGCGCAACGCGTCCGCCGAGCCGTCGCAGATAGGGGAGGACAACGCGTGCGCCGGCGTCACCCGCGCGACCACTGGGGCCGGCGTCCATGAGCATCCAGCGGCCGCGGGGTGTTCGCAGCGCCACGGCGTCCCCCTGCCCCACGTCGATCAGGTGCAGCTCCAGGCGACCGGACCCGCCGTGTACCACGGGAATCCACAGGCCGAGCACCAGCGAGGCCGCCGCGGCGAGCATCCACGGCGTGCGCCGTGCGGCCGCTGAGCCACGCACCACACACGCCGACGCGACACCGGCGGCGACCGCGGTCACGAGTGAGGGGGCCACTGGCAGGACCGCCCCGGGAACCCCGGCGCTCCGGTCCGCGACGAGGTCGAGCAGGGCCATCAGCGGCTGCGACGCGTCGGCGACGACCGCGGAGGCCCGCGGAAACGGGGCGAGCACCAGCGCGAGGAACAACGCCGGCTGCAGCAGTGCGATACAGGGCCCGGCGAGCAGGTTCGAGAACGGTGCGACGAGACTCAGGCGGCCAAAGGTCCACGCGATCAGCGGCGCGGTCACGGCCGTCGCGACCAGCCCCGTCGAGATCTCGGTCACCAGCCATCCGGTCGCGCCGCGGCGGGTCGCGAGCCAGCGCGCCACGGCCTGCGGCATCGCGAGTACCGCGTGCGCCTCGCGATGGGCCCACTGCCGCGCACTCCGGCGAAAGGCGCGTGCCGCCACCAACGCGGCCATGCCGCCCGCACTCAGTTGCCATCCGAGATCGGTCACGACGAGGGGATCGACCGTCGGCACTACGGCGCCGAGCGCCAGTGGCGCCCACGCGTGCACCGGCCGCTGCGCCCGACGGCTGAGGGCCATGACGACCAGCATGACCGCGCTGCGCACCGCCGGTGGCGGGCAGCCGAGCACGAGGACGTAGAGCACCACCCCCACCATCGCCAGCGGTTCGGCCAGCGCGAGCGGCGCACGCAGGCCGCCGAGGAGCGTCAGCAGCGCCGAGGCGATGATCGCGACATGCATCCCCGAGACGGAGAGCAGGTGAACCAGCCCCGCGTCGGCGTAACGGTCACGCAGCGCGCGCGGGATGCCATCCTGATCGGCAATCAGCAGCGCGCGCACGAGCGGCGCCCGGGAGCGGAACCGGGCATCTATGGTGCGTGCGGCCCACGCCCGTGTCGCCCGCATCGGATCGAGTGGCCCGACGGCCACCACCGTGGCCTGCTGCAGGGCGAGGCCGCGCGAGGTGACCCGAGCCGCCGCGCGAACCTGCACCCGATAGCCGTCGGGGGGTGGTGCCCCCTGCCAGCGCACCGTGGCCGCGACGCGGCAGCGCAGGGCGCCCGACCGCCCGGTGAGCACGCCGCGCGATGGCATGGGCGCGATCGGTGGCGCATCGATCACCAGCCAGAGCGGCTGCTGGGCCGCCGCCTGGTCATGCAAGGCCGCGCGACAGCGCATCGCCTGCTGCGCGGCGGCGTGCGCGACCACGCCGCCAGCGGCGAGAAGCAGCGCCCACGTGGCCGCCCGCGGCGCACGCCGCGCAAGCGCCACCGCGCCCGCGAGCAGCAGGCCCGCGACCAGCGGGCCGCGATAGGCGAGTTGCCCCATCGCCAAACCGGTCAGCCACGCAGCCACGGCATGCACGAGCATCGGCATCTTGCACGATGCGAAAAGACGACACCCCGTGCGTCATCGAATCGACGCACGGGGTGTCAAAACAACGCGAGCCGCCAATCGCTACACGGCGGCCATCGGCAGGGCGGCTCGCTTCTTCTCACCGACGGGCGTCCCCGTGAAGGTCGCCCCGGTGGTGCCGGTGAGCTGCACCGTGAGATAGTCACCGATGCGCGCCGCATCCGCCGGCACCATGACCGTCTTGAAGTCGCGCGAACGCGCCTGCAGCAGGGCGCCATCGCGCGCGACCTTCTCCACGAGGACTTCCATGGTGTCACCGAGGCGCGCGAGGTTGTTCTCGCGGGAAATGCCACGCACCGTGCGCACCAGTTCGTCGAAGCGCTCGGCCACGACCGCATCGGGGATGGTCCACTCGGGCGGCATCTTCGTAGCCGGCGTGCCTTCGCGCGCCGAGAACTTGAACATGAACGCGTCGTCGAAGCGCACCTCGCGACAGAGCGAGAGCGTGTCGGCAAACTCTTCGTCGGTCTCGCCCGGGAAGCCCACGATGATGTCGGTCGTGAGTGCGAGGCCCGGGATCGCCGCCCGGAGGCGCGCCACGCAGTCGAGGTAGTCCTCGCGCGTGTAGCGACGCAGCATGCGCTTGAGCATGCTGGTCGAGCCGCTCTGCATGGGCAGATGCACGTGTTCGCACACCGTGTCCACCTCGGCCATCGCCGCGATCACGCGATCGCTGAAATCGTTCGGGTGCGGGCTCGTGTAGCGTACGCGTCGAATGCCATCCACGGCGCCCACGGCACGCAGCAGGTCGGCGAAGTCGTGCGTGCCATCGGTGTAGGAGTTCACCGTCTGGCCCAGCAGAACCACTTCGGTGAGCCCCTGCTCCACCACCTGCTGCACTTCGCGCACCACATCCGCCAGCTTGCGGCTCCGCTCGGGGCCGCGCGTGTACGGCACGATGCAGTACGTGCAGCGATAGTCGCAGCCACGCTGCACCGGGATCCACGCCTTCACGCCCTCGAAGCGGCGCGCCACCACATCCTCGTAATGCTCTTCGAGGTCGAAGTCGGTGGCGGTGAACTTCTCGCCCTTACGCGCCCCGTCGAGGAGCGACGGCAGCGCCTGGTAGCCATCCGGCCCCACAACGAGCGACACGTGCTTGGCCTGATCGAGCACCCGGGGGCCCAGACGCTGCGCCATGCAGCCGGTGACGCCCACGATGGTGTCCGGCTTCATGAAGCGGCGCAGCTCCCCGAGGCGTCCGATCACGCGCGTTTCCGCGTTCTCGCGAATCGCGCAGGTATTCACGAGAATGACATCGGCGCCATCGGGTACGTCGATGGGTTCGTAGCCGTGCGCGGCGAGCTTGCCGTACATCAGCTCCGAGTCCGCCACGTTCATCTGGCAGCCGTACGTCTCGATGTAGACCGTCGGCTTGCGTTCCGCCGACACGTCGGGCGCAAGGGATTCGGGGCGCGGAGTGGTCACGCGTCAGCCTCCCGGACGAACCTGCAACCCGACGCCGAACAGCCACGCCGATTCGCGGGCCGTGGTGCCGGTGAGCGAACGCGTCGCCCGCTGCAGCGAGAAGTCGATCGTTCCGAATTCCCGCGCGAGCGGGATGCCGAGACCGGTGGACCACCGCGATTCCTTGACCTGCTCCGCGTTGATGCTGAACGGCAGCTGATTGCGCGCGAACCCGGCCCGCACAAAGAGCGGAAGCCCACGCCACTTCGGCCCGGCCGTCTCCACGCCGACACGCAGATTGGTGGCATCGTGCGTGGTGGTCAGCGAGGAGCCGATGCCGCGCATCTTGGACCAGGCCACCTGCTCCATCGCCACGACGAACTGCGTGCCGGGAATGCCGTCGTAACGCAGCGAGGCGCCGAGGGCCGACGGGACATTCGCCGACGCGCGCACCGTGTCGCGCACGCGGGCATCGAGGCCGCCGCTCGTGCGGTACGACATGGTGGCCGCGAGCCCCTTCACCAGGCGCACGTCCGCGCCCGCGGTCAAGGCGGTGCCGAAGTAGGTCACCTGGGAGGTGTCGGTCACACTGCCGAAGCTCAGCGTGTCGCTGAACTTCTGCTTGCGCGACACGAGATTGTCGCCGGTGAAGAGATGGCCGGCGAGCCCCAGCTTGAGCCGGGGATTCACCTGCCAGCCCGCACCGGCCGTCAGCTTGCCGATGGCGCCACGCACGTTGAGGCGATCGGTCGTGGTGAGCGTGTCCTTGTCGAAGAGGACGCGGCCCGTGGTGTTGATCGTGTACGAGCGGTCGAGCACGCTCGACGCGCTGAGCCCAACCGCCACGCCGTGACCGGCGGGGAAGATCACACTGAGCAGCGGGATACGCTGCGCACTGGTGGTTTCCTTGACGCTCCCGATCCGCAGCGTGCGCCGTTCGGGCTCGGCCTGCGCACTGAGCACCGTGCGGGTGATTCCGCCAAGCGCCGACGGATTGGCCGGCGTGAGCGCATCCACTTCACCAAACGCCCCGGCGGTCCCGCTGACGCGGGTGCTCATGCCACCGACCGGGTAGCCGAAGCCGAGCGTGCTGAGCGAGCCCTGCGCGTGCAGCGCGACCGGCGGTGCGACGAGCAGCGCCGTTGCGGCCGTCAGGGTGCGCAGGTGGCGTCGCGCGGTACCGAGGGTACCCGTGACCTGCAGAGGACGAGTCATCACGGCAGCGCGAACTCCGTTCGGGGGAGATACGTGATCCGGAGCCGCGGGCGCAGCCCAACGGGCGCCTCGCTGCTGAAGAAACGGAGTTCTGCCGGCTGGGCCCCTTCCCCGCTGATGCGAAACGCGAGGGACCGCGCCACGCCGGAGGGCAGCGCCGGCCACGAGCGGGCGAGCGTGAGCACGTTGATGCTCTTTACGCCGGAGTCGCGCGGCACGAGCCGCGTGGAGTCGACCGACGCAAAGACGCCGTCGGCCGAGAGATCGAGCAAACGCCGCAGATCCGTCACCAACGCGGTTCCCGTGGGAATGATCGGGAGGAGCGCGACGCTGTCGGCGAAGTTGCCGAAATAGCTCGGGCGCTGCGTGAGCAGCAGCTGCGCGCGCACGATCGTGCTGGAGTCGGAGATGCGCGCCGGGATCTGGAAGCGCAGATAGCTGCGCCACGCCGGGAAGCCGCCGACGGTGAGCGTATTGGTCGGCGGTGGCGGCGAGCCGACGTCCAGCAGGTTGTAGACCGTGTAGGCCAGGATCTGTTCGGTCGTCCCTTGAGGAATCGAGGTGTTCGCCGGGACGATGATCGGCGCGTACGTCGTATCGGTACTCGGATCGTACTGCACCGACGGCGCCGCGGCGCCGCTCGAGAAGGCGAGCAGTCGCAACTGGCCCTTGCCGGCGGTGATCTGCAGCCCCACGCGCAGGCGATAGCCGCCAACGATGAGCGAATCCATCACGCGCCGGTCGATCGGAATGCGCAGCGAGTCCTTCACGCTCTTCGGCACGACTCGGAGCGAGCCGATGAGCCGCCGTGGTGTGAAGAGCCGCTTCACCACCGTGCTCACCGAATCGTTCGCCGTGGTGTCGACGTTGAACAGGCTGATGGTGACCGAGTCGGTGCCCTTGGCGCCGAGCGAATCCACCGTGAGCCGGAGGTAGACCGAGTCGGTGTTGGAGATCGGCTCCGTCGCCCCGGTCTTGTTCTTGGCGTACTCCTGGGTCAGCCCGTCCACGCGAATCACCATCCGCGTGACGAGGGTATCCGGGCGGTTCGCGAGCAACAGTTCAGGGGCGAGCCCCATCACCGGATACCCGGACAAGGCCGTATCGAGCGACACCGCCTCGAACGTGGTGTCCTTGAAGCTTTCTGCGCGCGTCGGACACAGGGTGGGACACGCGGCCCCACCCTCGAGTTCTTCGGTACAGGCGGCAGCAAAGACGGCCGTGCCCACCGCACTGAGGATCAGCAGGGGGGTACGCAGTCGCGACCACTGACGGCGCCACGGCGACATACGAACGCGCTCAGGCATTCTCGAGCGAAGCAGGCGTGAACGGTGCCGGCAGCAACTCTGCCAGCGACCAGCGGGTCCAGCGCCCGTCGGGCGTGACCGCAAAGACTTCGAGCGCTGGGGCGAATTCCACCAGCGCCTGACGACAAATTCCACACGGCGGCGTCGGCTCCGAGACCGCCGTGGTGATGACCACCCGAACGAACGACCGCGCCCCGGCCGCAATGGCTGTCCCGAGCGCGACGCGCTCGGCACAGGTCCCGGCCGGATAGGACGCGTTTTCGACGTTACACCCGGCGAAGACGCGCCCATCGTCGGTTTCGAGCGCCGCCCCGACCGGGAACTGCGAATACGGGCACCAGGCGTTGGCCCGGGCCGCGTCCGCCACTTCTCGTAGCCGCGCGAGGTGCGCCGGCGCGATATCGGCGCTCACGCGTGCAACAGCTCGGGCAGGAACGACGTACCGCGACCGCGCCACGCGCTCCCGAACCAGTGCGCCACCGTGGCGCCCAGATCGGAGAACGTGTCACGCACCCCCAGCGGGCCCCCGCGCACCGGCGCCCCCACGGCCAGAATCGGCACGCGCTCGCGCGCGTGGTCGGTCGAAGCCGTGGTGGGGTCGTTGCCGTGGTCGGCGGTGATGAACAGCAGGTCGTCCTCCCGAAGGGCAGCCAACAGCGAGGGGAGCACCTGATCGAACGCCTCGAGCGCTCCCCGAAAACCCGGGACATCGTTCCGATGCCCGAACAACTGATCGAAATCTACCAGATTGGCGAAGCAGAACCCACGCGTGTCGCCATTTAGCCACTCCAGCAGGGCGGCCACCCCCTCGGCGTTGTCCGCCGTGTGGCGCGAGGTGATCCCCCGCCCGGCGAACAGGTCGTCCACCTTCCCCACCCCGACCCGCGGGATGCCGGCCTCGGCCAGCACGTCCAGGAGCGTCGTGCCGGGGGGCTGGATGGAGTAATCGCGGCGGTTGGCGGTACGCCGCCAGGCCCCTGGGGTTCCCACGAACGGCCGAGCGATGACCCGGGAGACGTCATGCGGCGCCACGAGCATCCGGCGGGCGGTCTCACAGGCCGCGTACAGCTCCTCGAGGGGGATCCACTCCTCGTGGGCGGCGACCTGGAAGACCGAATCGGCCGAGGTGTACACGATCCACGCCCCGGTCTGCTGCTGGGCCTCGGCAAAGTCCGTGATCACCGCGGTCCCACTGGCGACGCAGTTGGCGATCACGGGGCGGCCGGTGGCCTTCGCGAAGGCCTCGATCACCTCGGCGGGAAAGCCCTGCGGGTAGGTCGGAAAGGGCCGCTCGAGGTGGAGCCCGGCGATCTCCCAGTGGCCCGTGGTGGAGTCCTTCCCCGAGGACCGGGGAAGCATCACCCCATAGCCCCCCACCGGATGCGCCACCGGCGCGACCCCGGCGATCTCGGACAGATTGCCCAGCCCGAGGCGCTGCAGGTTCGGGAGCGACAGCCCACCGGAGACGCGGGCCACGTTGCCGATCGTGTCGCTCCCCGTGTCGCCGTAGGCGTCGGTATCAGGCGCGGCGCCGCAGCCGACCCCATCGAGCACGATGATGAGGGCGCGGCGGTGGTCGGTGGCGTTGGCGGGAGGGGTCATGGCAGGACGTCGTGGTGCACGGCGGGGACCCGAAGGGTGAGTCCCACGAGCAGTTCGTACGGTGACACCCCACCAAGGGTTGCCACCATGTCGGTGGTCAGTTCGTCGGCGCCGTCGCGGCCGATGAGGGTCGCCACGTCGCCGAGCGCCGCCGTGGTGCCGGTCACGTCCACCATGGTCATGTCCATGGTCACACGGCCGACCACCGGGCACCGCTGCCCGTGCACGAGGACCTGCCCGGCATTGGCGAGGTGCCGGCGGTACCCGTCAGCGTACCCGACCGCGAGCGTGGCAATGCGGCGCGTCGCCGGAGCCGTCCACGTGGCCCCGTAGGACACCGTCTCGCCGGCATGCACCTCGCGCAGATCCACGATGCGGGCCCGCAGATGGACCACCTGCCGCAGCGCCAGCTCGGTGGCGAACAGGCCGGCGTAGAGCGCGATGCCGGGGCGGGCCAGATGGCCGGGCGATCCACCGGCGCGCGAGACGATGCCCGCGCTGTTGTCGCGATGTTCGAGGACGCCGCTTGGGAGCACGTCCCGCAACACCCCAACCGCGGCCTCAAACCGGGCGTCCTGTGCGTCCCGGGACTCCGGGTGCTCGTCGGCCGAGTGGAAGTGCGTGAACACGCCTTCGGGCGGGACGGCCGCGATGGCCTCGCGCAGGGGGGCCACGGCGTCCCAGCGCACGCCGGCGCGCGCCATCCCGGTGTCGATCGCCAGATGCCAGGGCGCGCCCCCCAGGGTGCCCCAGACGGTGATGTCGGACGCCCGGTGCAGCGTGGGGCGCACATCCAGGCGACGCGCCCGCGGGAGCTCGTTCGGGAGCAGCGGTGTCGTGCAAACGATCCGCCCGGTGCACCCAGCCTGTCGGAGCGCGTCGGCCTCGTCGAGCGAGGCAATGCCGACCCCCCACGGCGCCTCGCCCACGGCGGCCACGGGCCCCCGATCGAACGGGACGCCCAGGGCCCGGCACACGGCCTCGGCCCCGACCCCGTAGCTGTTCGCCTTGACCATGCAGAGCAACGGCACGCCCGCGCGCGCGCGGAGTTGCGCGGCGTTGTGGCGGACGGCGCCCAGATCGACGTCGAGCCAGGCCCGGTCGTGGGTCGAGGCAGGGTGAGGCATAGCCTTTGAAGCTAGCCACCGCGAACTTCCCCGTCGACTCTGACCTGGCCCGGTTCGCATGTCTGCTGACTCTGCTCCCGAGGGCGCCACGCCCTCCGCGCCCGCCCCCCGCACCATGGACGACGCCCTCGCGCTCATGCGCGACCTGCGCGCGCGGTGCGAGTGGGACCGTGTCCAGACCCACGAGTCGCTGCGCCCGTACCTGATCGAGGAGTCGCACGAGGTGGACGACGCGATTGCCGGCGGCGACGACGCCGTGCTGCGCGACGAGTTGGGCGACCTGTTCCTGCAGGTGCTCTTTCACTCGGTGGTGGCCGAAGAGCGCGGGGCCTTTGCCATGCCGGACGTGGCGGGCGCCCTCATCGCGAAGATGCACGCGCGCCACCCGCACCTGTACGGCGACGGCGTCAAGCGCTCGTGGGAGAGCATGAAGGCCGCGAAGGCGAAGCGCTCGACGCTCGAGGAAGGGCTCCCGGCGAGTCTGCCGTCGCTGCATCGCGCGCATCGCCTGCAGGACCGCGCCGCCGGTGTTGGCTTTGATTGGGACAACGCCCTCGGTCCCCTCGCCAAGGTGCGCGAGGAAGTCGAGGAGGTGGCGTCGCTGATCGATCCCGAGACGGGGGCGGTGCGCGATCAGGACGCGCTCGAAGCGGAGTTGGGTGATCTGCTCTTCGCCGTGGTGAACCTGTGCCGCAAGACCGCGGTGCACGGCGCGCTCGCGCTCGATCGCACGAACGCAAAGTTCGTGCGGCGCTACGCCGCGATGGAGCGGCTGGCGGAAGCGGATGGGAAGACGCTGACGACGCTGAGCCTGGAGGAGCAGGATGGGTACTGGGACGCGGTGAAGGAGGCCGAGCGAACCCAAGACCACCCGGAACCCATGACCTAAAGCCCGAAACCCTGAACTGATCAGTTCAGGGTTTCGGGTTTTTGGTCGTGGGTTCTGGGTTACTACGGTGCGATGCGTCCCATCAACCGCGGGAACGGAATCACCTCGCGGATATGCTCGATCCCGCAGATCCAGGCGATGGTGCGCTCGAGGCCCAGACCGAAGCCCGAGTGCGTGAAGGTGCCGTACTTGCGGAGGTCGAGATACCAGCCGTACGCCTCGACGGGGAGCCCCTCGTGCGTGAGGCGCGCGAGGATCTTGTCGTAGTCGTCTTCGCGCTGCGACCCGCCGATGATTTCGCCGCGGCCTTCGGGGGCGAGGAGATCGGCGCAGCGCACGGTACGCGGGTCGGCCGGGTTCTCCTTCATGTAGAACGCCTTGGCTTCCTTCGGGTAGTTCACCACGAAGACCGGGCGCTGATACTCGTCCACGATCATCGCTTCGTCGGGCGCGCCGAGGTCGTCGCCCCACTGGATGTCGCTCCCCTTGCTCTGCGCGAGCTTCACCGCCTCGCCGTAGTCGAGACGGACGAACGGCTGCGACACGCAATCGAGCTTGCTCGTGTCGCGCTCGAGGACCTTGAGCTCTTCCTGCCGTCGCTCGAGCACGCGGCCCACCAGGTAGCGCACGAAGTCTTCCTGCAGGTCCATGTTGTCGTCCTGATCGTACCACGCCATCTCCGGTTCGATCATCCAGAACTCGGTGAGATGGCGGCGCGTCTTGCTCTTCTCGGCGCGGAACGTCGGGCCGAAGGTGTAGATGCGCCCGAGCGCCGCGGCAAGCGCCTCGCCGTACAGCTGGCCGGTCTGCGCGAGATACGCCGTGCCTTCGTCGAAATACTCGGTGCTGAAGAGCCCCGCGCGTTCCCCGATGGCGGCGGTGAGAATGGGCGTATCGCAGCGCACGAAATCGCGCGCATAGAAGAAGTCGTGCACGGCCTGCTCGAGCTCATGCCGCACGCGCATGATCGCGGCCTGACGCTGGCTGCGCAGCCAGAAGGTGCGGTTGTCGAGCAGGAAGTCGATCCCGTGCTCCTTGGGCTGGATGGGGTAATCCAGCGGGCTCGCGCCGATGAGCGTGAGCTCCTTGACGCCCATCTCGTAGCCACCCGGGGCGCGCGCGTCGGCGCGGATTTCGCCGGTGAGCGCGACGCTGCATTCCTGCGTCAGCGCGCCAAACGTTTCCCAGGCCGTCTCGGGGACCTCGGCCTTCACGACCACCGCCTGCATGACGCCGGTGCCGTCGCGCACCACGGCGAAGCCCAGCTTGCCCTTGGAGCGCAGATGGGTGATCCACGCGCGGACGGTCACGGTGGCGCCGACGTGGTGCTTCAGGTCGGCAATGCGGGTGGTCTGCTGGGAAAGGCCCATGGCGGCGGCGGGTGAGAGGGAGGCAGCAAGGTAGGCCGCCCGCCGAGCGACTTCAACGCCCGCCGGCCCCCGGAACCGTGGCGCCGTCGATGGCCTGCCGCACGGCCTGCACGAGGGTGTCCGGGGTAAACGGCTTGCCGATGAAGCGGTGGGCCTCGTCATCGGGAAGCTCCTCACCCGCCTGATAGCCGGACATGAACAGCACCGGGACCGTCAGTCCTCGGCTGGCGATCTGGCTCGCCAGCTCGCGCCCGCCCATCCGCGGCATGACCACGTCCGTCACGACGAGGGCCGGTTCGAGCCCGGCGTCGAGCTGTTCGAGCGCCGCGACGCCGTGTTCCGCCACGCGGACCCGGTGCCCACGGCGGCGCAGAATCTCGGCGACCAGGCGCCGGAGCCCCGGCTCGTCTTCCACCACGAGGACAAGGGCGTCATTCCGCTCACGGTCGGCCGGCGACGGCGCGGGCGGCACCAAGACGCCCTCGAAGCGCGGCCAGGCCACGGTGACGGTCGTGCCCCGCCCCGGGAGGCTATCCACGAACAGCTGCCCGCCGGCCTGCGTGACGATGCCGTACACGGTGCTCAACCCGAGCCCGGTCCCGTGTCCGAGCGGCTTGGTGGTGAAGAAGGGTTCGAACATGCGCGCCTGCACTTCGGGCGTCATGCCCGTGCCATTGTCCTCGACGGTCACGAGCACCCAGGCACCGGCGGACAGCCCGGCCACGGGCCCATCGGCCGCCGGCGCCGCCAGGGTGAGGGGACCCGTGTGCACCCGCACCAGCCCGCCGCGCGGCAGGGCATCGCGCGCATTCACCACCAGGTTCAACACGACCTGCGAGAACTGGCCACTGTCGGCCATGATCGGCAGGTGGTCAGTCGCGAGCTCGGTGACCAGCGAGACCGTTTCGCCGATCAGGCGCTGCAGCATGCGCTCGAGGTCGTTCACGACCACGTTCGCATCGAGCGGCGCCGGCGAGACCTTCTGTCGGCGGCTGAAGGCCAGCAGTTGGGAGGTGAGCAGCGAGGCGCGATCGGCAGCCTTGAGGATCTCGGTGAGATCCTGACGGACCTCCACCAGATGCGCCTGGAGGGGGGGATCAGTCCCGTCATCGAGCACCCCCTGCACCTGCTCTTCGGCGAGCTGCGTGAAGCCGAGGATCGCCGTCAGCAGGTTGTTGAAATCATGCGCGACGCCGCTGGCGAGCGTGCCGACCGCTTCCATTTTCTGCGAGTGCAACAGCTGCTCTTCGAGACTCGCGCGTTCGTTCGATTCGCGGCGAAGCCGGGCGTTCGCGCCTTCCAACTCTCTGGTCCGCACCTCCACGGCCTGCTCGAGTCGCTCGCGCGCCCCCGTCACGCTGAGCGCTACCACCGCGAGGAGCAGCACGATCTCCACGATCGCCACGCGAATGGGGAACAGTTGCGGTGCGATGGCCGCCGCCCACCCGGCCCGCGGCGCCACGCGCAAGACGAAGCGCACGTCGCCCAATTCCACCCCGGGCTCGAAGGTGGCGCCGTCTCGCAACGCCTCCCCACCCAGCAGGGCGCCGCGCTGATCGCGCAGCTCGATCTGCAGCCCGGCCGGCAGCGGGGTACGCGCCGCGTGATCGAGGAGCGAGTCGAGATCGAGGGCCATGGACACCATGTCCGGCATGCCGGGGCGCGGTCTCGCGAGTCGCTGGCGCAGCGAAAGGCCACGGCCCCCAGACAGCAGCGGCATGGGCCCGGAGACCACGACGGTATCGCTGCGCGCGGCACGGGCGAGATTGGCGGCGATACCGGGGCGGGTGTCCGTTCGCAGGTCGTGACCGATATACTGCCGCGCGAGCGCGAGCGGATAGACCTGCACGATGCGCCCATCCTCGACCAAGTAGACGCTGCGCACCTCGCCGGCGGTCTGCAGCAACCCGGCCGCGACGACTGGGAACGCGGAATCGAGTGCCGCCCGGTTCGGGGCGGCGTCTACGAAGGCGCGGACGCCCCCCAACTGCCCAATGTGCTGATTGAATGCCAGTTCCAGCGCGTCGGCAAATGGGGCCGCCGCTTCCGGCGCTCGCACGCGCTCGGCGCGAAGTAACTGCGCGCGATACGACCGCTCGATCAGCAGGCCAACCGCGGCGCCGGCGAGCAGCACGAGTGCGGCAACGCGCCACGCCCGGGGCGGCGTGGAGTGGAGCGTCAAGAACATGCAGAGCGGACTAGCGGGGCGGACAATCGGCAGGACCGGGGTGGGTCCCACACGGTATCGCCCGATAACGCCCCCCGCTGTCAGGTAATCGCTGGCGTCTCGCCCCGCGTCGGTCGCCCGGCGGTCGCCCGGCGGGCGATCCGACGGGCTATCCGACGCCGAACAGCTCCAGCGCCCGCTCGTACCCCACCGTCAGCAGGTGTCGCAGCCCCTTGTTGGCGGGTGCGTCGAGGCGGGGATCGATGACGAGAATTTCATCGGCGACCTGCCGCGCCGTTTCGTTCAACGCCTCATCGCGCAGCGGATCCGCGATCCGGAACGCCGGCAATCCGTGCTGCTTGGCGCCGAACAGGTCGCCCATGCCACGCAACGCGAGATCCGCGCGGGCGATTTCGAAACCGTCGTCGGTGGCGGTGAACATCGCCAACCGTTCGGCGGCTTCGGCACCCACATCGCCCAGCAGAATGCAGTAGCTCTGCTCCGCCCCGCGCCCCACGCGCCCGCGCAGCTGATGCAGCTGCGACAGCCCGAAGCGCTCGGGGTGCTCGATGATCATCACGGTGGCGTTCCCCACATCGATGCCGACCTCGATCACGGTCGTCGCCACGAGCACATCGAGGTCGCCGTCGCGAAAGGTCCGCATGATGGCGTCCCGCTCCTCAGCCGGGAGCCGCCCATGCAGGAGCGCCACGCGTCGGGACGCGAGGGGGCCGCTCACGAGATCATTGAACATCTCGGTCGCGGCCTTGAGCTCGATCTTCTCGCTGGCCTCGATGAGCGGATAGACCACATACGCCTGGCGCCCCGCATCCAGCTGGGCGTTCACGAACTCGAAGACCTTGGCGCGCCCGCTCTCCGGCCGCATCACCGTGGTGATCGGCTGCCGCCCCGGCGGGCGTTCGTCGAGCACGCTGACATCGAGATCACCGTACATCGTGAGCGCGAGCGAGCGCGGAATGGGCGTCGCGCTCATGAGCAGCACGTCGGGGTGCGCACCCTTGGCGCCGAGCGTGGCGCGTTGCTCCACGCCAAAGCGGTGCTGCTCGTCGATGATCACCAGGCCAAGATTGGCGAACTGCACTCCCTCCTGCAGCAAGGCATGGGTGCCGATCGCAAGGACCGGCTCATGGCTCGCGAGGCGGGTGAGCGCGAGTTTCTTGTCCTTGGCACTCAAGCGCCCGGTGAGCAGCACCGGGGTGATCCCGAGGGGCGCGAGCAGCGTCGCGATGCCGCGCGCGTGCTGCTCGGCCAGCAGCTCGGTGGGCGCCATGAGGGCGACCTGGGCGCCGTTCTCCATGGCGAGCAGCGCGCTGAAGACCGCGACGACCGTCTTGCCCGCACCGACGTCACCCTGCAACAGGCGATGCATGCGCCGCGGGCTTCCCATGTCCGCCACGATCTCGCGAATGGCGCGCACCTGCGCGCCAGTCAGCGTGTACGGCAGCGCCGCCCGTAGCTTGCTGGTGAGATCGCGCTTGTTCGCGAACGCGTGGCCGCCCCGCGATTCTCGCGTGACCTGATTGGCGCGCCGGTGCAAAATCTGCACGCACAAGAGCTCTTCGAAGGCCAATCGCGAGCGCCCGCGGTGCGCTTCAGCGACGCTCGTGGGGCGGTGCACCATGCGGAGCGCGTCGCGCAGCGGCGGGACATCGGCACGCTCGAGCAGGGCGCGCGGCAACGGCTCCTCCACCAGCGGCAGCAGCGCCTCGAGATGCTGCTGCACGAAACTCCGCAGGACACGCACCGAGAGCCCTTCGGTGCTCGGGTACACCGCGAGGACGCGCCCTTCGCCGGTCCCCTCTTCTTCGGGGCCGAGATTGACGAACTCCCGCGGCTGCAGTCGGCGGCCGTGAAAGAAGCGGACGGGCCCCGTGCACAACAGCCAGTCGCCCTTGCTGATCTGCCGGTCCAGAAACGGCTGCCCCGGCCAAGCGATCTCGAGCATGCCCGACGCGTCCTGAATGACCGCCTGGAAGATGCGCAGCCCTTTGCGGGTGGGGAGCACGCCCTTCGCGATGACCTGCCCGAGCACCGTGACGTCGGCACCCACGGCGGCGTGCGCGATGGGCGTCACGGTGCTGGCGTCTTCGTAGCGATGCGGCACGTGACGCAGCAGATCGCCGGCCACCGTGATCCCCAGCCGCGCGAGCATCGTGGCGCGCGCGGGGCCGATCCCCTTGAGGTAGGTGACCGGCGTGTCGAGCGTCAGGCGCGGCGCGCCGCGACTCGGCGGACGTCGGGCCGGATCAGGCCTCGACGAGCTCACGCGCGTAGTCGCCCGCGTCGAACGGCTCGAGATCGCCCACCTGCTCGCCGAGCCCGACGAACTTGATGGGGACATCGAGCGCCTCATGCACCGCCACCACGATCCCGCCCTTCGCCGTGCCATCGAGCTTGGTGACGACAATGCCCGTGACCGGGACCGCCGCCGAGAAGGTGCGCGCCTGCGAGAGCGCGTTCTGGCCGATGGTCCCGTCGAGCACGAGGAGCACCTCGTGCGGCGCGTCGGGGAGTCGCTTCTTGATCACGCGGTGAATCTTGCGCAGCTCCGTCATCAGATCGTCACTGGTGTGCAATCGTCCGGCCGTATCGACGATCACCAGATCCACGCCGCGGGTGACACCCGCGTCGACGGCATCGTAGGCAACCGACGCCGGATCACTGCCGGGCGCCCCGCCCACGAACTCCACGCCCGCGCGCTCCGACCAGACGCGCAGCTGATCGATCGCCCCGGCCCGGAATGTGTCGGCCGCGCCAAGCAGAATGCGCTTGCCCTGCGCCTTGTAGCGCGCCGCCAGCTTGCCGATGAACGTGGTCTTGCCCGCGCCGTTCACGCCGATGACCAGGAGCACCGTGGGGCCGCTCGCCGCCTCGTGCATGGCCGGATCACTGTTCCCTTTCCGCAACGCGGCTTCCACGCCATCGGCCAGCGCGGTGCGGAATTCCGTTTCGGTCTTGACCTCACCGCGCTTGTGCCGGCGTTCGACTTCAGCCACCAGCGCGAGCGCGGTGGGCACGCCGAAATCACTTTCGATGAGGAGCGTTTCGAGCGCTTCGAGCGAGCCTTCATCGACGCCCTTGAACAGGACGCCCAGATCGGTGCGAACGACATCCTTGACGCGCTGCCAGAGGGAGCGCTTGGGCACATCATCTTTCTTGCGAAACAGGCGAGCCATAACAGACGATCGGATTAACGGTGGCCAGCGAGTCGGCGACCGACCCACTCGGCGCAGAGGAGCAGCAGTGCCAGCACAAACGGCCAGCCCATATCGGCAAAGCGCGGGGCGTCGCTGCTGCTGGCCGCTTTGGTGGCCGGGCCAGCGGTGACGGTCGGCGCGCGCGGGATCCACTCGCGTGACGCGTTCACCACCAGCACACTCGGGCCGCCGGGCGCCTGGACGTCATACACCCCAGTGGCGAGGGCGGGCGAGGCGGCTTCGAATCGCTGATTGGTGAAGCGCAGCGTCAGGGTCGTGGTGTCCGCGGTCGTGTTGGCGGCCGACCGCTTCCGCAGCTGGACGGCCACGACCGTGTCGGCACCGCCGCGGCGCCAGAGCACCGGTTCCCCGGCGCGCACGACACCCGACACGGGGCGTGCGGCACGGACATCGCCGCGACCGGCGGCGAGCCAATCGAAGAGGGCGCCCCACAGGGCGGTGAATGCGTCGCGGCTGCGCCCGCCGCGGAGCGACCAGCCCGCCCAGCCGGAGCCTGAGACGACGGCCGTGCGCACGCCGCGCTCCTCGCGGGTTGCCACCGCCGCGACGGCCGCACCGCGCTTGCCCAACTGCGCCGTGAGCACGGGCTGTGCGCCCGTCGCCGGGCCGGCCAGCGTAATCGGCGGCAGCGAGTCGAACGGGAGCGTGGCCAGCGCGGCCATCAACGGCGACGCCGGCGCGGCGTTCGCGTACCACTCGGGGGTGCGCGTGAGCTCGCCGGCCTTCGCCACGGTGGTCGGCGGCGCCGGCGTCCACAGTGCGCGCGCCGCCGCACGCGCGCGGGCGGTCGTGTCACCGCTGGTGACGGCGCCCTGCCAAGTGGTGTCGCCGTGCAAAATCAGCAGACCCGCCTGGGCGGCACGGGCCTTCACCTCGGCTTCACTCACCGGCGCGTACGACCCTTCCACGCGCCACACGTTCGGCGCGATGCGGAGATACGCCTTCGTGGGCACATCGAGCGCGCCGCGGAGCACGGTGAGCGCTTCGCGCACATCGAGATCGGGCGCGGTGCTCACAAACACCGCACTGGGGCGATCGCCAACTTCCACCGCCGCGGTCAGCGTGTCATTGCGCGCTTCAACATCCGCGGCGACCTGCGCGACGGCCTGCACCAGTGCCACCGCGGTGCCGCGCGGCACGACGACGGTGGTGGTGATGCGCGTGGTCGAATACGGTGCCAACGCCGGAATGGCCGCGCTGCCCGCGGGGGTGCCATCGAATCGCAGCTGCAGCGTGCCGTCAGGGGTCGCCACGCCACCCGAGGCCACCGCGACCGATACGCTCAGCGAATCGCCGCCCGTGGCCGACGCCGGCACGGTGAGGTCGGCGAGGGCCACATCGCGCTTGGTCGACGCGGGCCACGACGCGACCCGAGAACCGGCCGGCGCATCGGCGAGACTTTCGGCGTCATCCACTTCGCCATCAGTCACGAGCACCAACGGGCGGCCCAACGAGGCGGCGCGATCTACCGCACTGCGCACGCGCGACGTGGCGTCGCTCGGCGTCCACGTCTTGAGGTCGCTGCTGGTCGCCTCGCGTACCGAGTCGCCCACGACCACGAGCGGTCCGCCGCCACTCCACGCACTCAGACTGTCGGCGAGACGGGTACGCCACGCGCGCACGGCCGTGCTGTCATCGCCGCTGGCGCGGCGAACGGAGCTCGACACATCCACCGCCACCAGCGGCGCCAGCGGCGTCGCACGACCGGCCGGTGCGCCAACGAGGAGCGCCGCCACGGCAGTCACCGCGAGCGCACGCAGGGCCGCGAGCCACCAGGCATGGGCGCGCGCCGAGCTCCCGCCTCGCCCGTACGCGAGCCAGGCGGCCACGAGGCCCACGGCGATGGCAATCGTCCAACGAATCACAGGCGAAAACTCACGGAGCGGCAGACGGGGAGAAAGGGGACGGGGCACGAGAATTCGCATTCCCCTGCCCCGTTCGCTTTACGCGGAGGGGGTCCCCTCCGCTCACGATGGCACGGACGCCGGCAGACGCCGCGCGTCTCAGTCGCCGCTCACACGGACCGAGCGGGGGGCGTCGGTGCTGCGCCCTTCGAGCGCCGCGAGGAGGCGTGCCTTGAGTGCATCGAAGGCCGCGCGCTGGCCCGGGGCCAAGGGCTCCCCCGTCTGGTTCTTGAAGGCCTGGCTCGGATTGCGATGCACGCCGCCCACGAGCACTTCGAAGTGGAGGTGCGGCGCCGTCGCGAGGCCGGAGGCCCCCACCTTACCGATGGTCTGCGAAATCGACACCGCCGAGCCGGCGCGGATCCCTGCGCCGAACGCACTCAGGTGCCCATAGCGGGTCACGAAACCGTTGGCGTGCCGAATCTCGACGACGCGCCCGTAGCCGCCCTTCCAGCCGGCAAAGATCACCCGGCCATTGCCCAGCGCGCGCACGGGCGTGCCCGACGCGGCGGCGTAGTCGATGCCCTGGTGCGCCCGCGTGATCCCGAGAATGGGGTGCTTGCGCATGCCGAAGACACTCGAGATGCGGCGGAACGCGAGCGGGGCGCGGAGGAACGCCGCGCGCATCGACTTGCCGTCGGCATCGAAATACGAGGCCCGCGCATTCTGCTCGAAGCGCATCGTCTCGACCGGCTTGCCATCCACCGTCAGTCGCGCGGCGAGAATGTTGCCGGTGCGCACCAGCCCGTTGGGAGCCTGCTGACGCTCCACGAGCACGCGCACGGAATCGCCCTTCTGCAGATCGCGCGACAGATCGACGCGATACTCGAGCAGATCGGCCAGTGCGTACGCGAGCTCCATGCGCTGGGCGGCCGGGAAGGCCCCGGCGCCATCGGCGATGGCGTTCACCAGGGTGGAGTTCACCACCCCGCCCACCAGCACCGTGTCGGTGGTCCACGGCAGGCGCTCTTCCTTCTCGGTCCAGGACGACGCTGCCGATCGGGTCAGGCGGACGATGCGATCGATGGCCAACTGGAAGACGATCTCCGAGTTGCCGGAGTCGGGATTGACGCGCGTCGTGATCGTGGTGCCCGCCCGCACGTTGCGGGCATTGATGCTCTGCGACGCGAGGAGCGCCGAGGCCGCGTCCTTGGGATCGAGGCCGGCACGCTCCAGCACGCGGGCGAGCGGCTCACCGCGGTGAATGGTGTCGACGCGTTCGCGCCAGCGGGAGGCGACAGAAACACGAGACCCCGCAGCCAGCACGCTGGCCGCGGGGCGTTCCGTGACGGGACGTCCAATCGCGATGGCAGCCGCTCCGAGTCCGAGGCATCCGGCGGCGATGAGCAGCTTACCACGCGAGGAAGTCAATCCATCTGTCTCCGTATGAACGTCGGGATTTCCATGTCATCGAACTCGGTGCTCGATGACGGCGCTGGCGGCGGAACCCGGGGCGGCCGAGGCGGCGCCCCTTCCCACGGTGCTGGACGAGCAGGCTGGTTGGCAGGTCTCCCGCTCGTCGGCCGGGGGAACGGCAGAACCGAGCCGGGCTGCTTGGCAGCGGCAGGAGGCAAAGATGCCCCGGCCGGCTGGCCGGCGGAAGGGGCAAAGCTCTGATGGCCGCCGTGGCTGACCGGGTGGCCCACGCCGCGGGTCTCGGCGGCCGGGGTGCCCGTCTGCATATAGCGGTCAAAACCGGTCGCAATGACCGTCACGCGGATCTCGCCCATCATGGCCGGCTCGTGGACGGCGCCGAAGATGATTTCCGCGTCGTCGCCCACGGCATCGTGCACGATGTCGTTGATCTGGTGGACTTCGCCGAGGGTGAGGTCTTCGCCGCCGGTGATGTTCACGAGGACGCCGGTGGCGCCGGAGATGGAGACGTTGTCGAGCAGCGGCGAGGCAATCGCCTGCTGCGCGGCTTCCACCGCGCGATTTTCACCACGGCCGATGCCGGTGCCCATGAGCGCCGAGCCGCCGTTCGCCATGACGGTCCGGACGTCGGCAAAGTCGACGTTCACGAGGCCCGTCTCGGAGATCAGCACCGAGATGCCCTGAGTGGCGTGCAGCAGCACTTCGTCGGCCTTCTTGAGCGCTTCGTGGAACGGAATCCCCTTGCCGACGACGGCAAGCAGGCGCTCGTTCGGCACGATGATCATCGTGTCGACATTCTTGCGCATCTCGCTGATGCCTTCCTCGGCCTGCCGCATGCGCTTGCGCCCTTCGAACAGGAAGGGGCGCGTGACGATGCCGACGGTGAGGGCGCCGGCTTCGCGGGCAAGCTGGCAGACGACGGGAGCGGCACCGGTGCCGGTGCCGCCGCCCATACCGCAGGTCACGAAGACGAGATCGGCGTTGCCGATGACGCGCTTCACATCCTCGCGATTCTCCTCGATGGCCTGGCGCCCGATCTCCGGGCGCGCGCCGGCCCCAAGGCCGCGCGTGAGCTTTTTACCGATCTGGATCTTGACGTCGGCCTTCGAGTTCATCAGGGCCTGCGCGTCGGTGTTCACCGAGATGAACTCCACACCCTCGAGGTGTTCCTCGATCATGCGGTTCACGGCGTTGCCGCCGCCGCCCCCGACACCCACGACCTTCATGCGGGCGTTCTGAGGGGCGTTCTCTTCGAACTCGAACGTCATCCGGGGGAGCTCCATACGGGGCTTGGCGGGCACAGGGTGGAGGTCGCAGAACCCGGGGAGGGAACCGGGCCCTGAAGCCGGCGCGGCGAGCACCACCGGGATTGGTGGTCCGCGCTGCCGGCGGGATGTGCAAATGTGGACGGAGCGGAGACTACAGGCCGAACCACCCTAGAATACACGTTCGTTCGTGCCGCGCAACCCGTGGATTTGACGCAACTTGGCGGATTTCATCACGCTCCGGGCCGGTCCGTTTTCGGGTGGCGAGTTATCCACATCAGGCACCGTTTTCGCGCTCGCGTGACATTGGATGCACCGGCTGACATGTGCGCCTCGCACGGATGTGATGTCTCCGTCTGATGCGCCCGTCATATTCCCGACGTGCCCGATCTCTTGCCTCCCGCCGGCGTGCCGGTCTCCCCGGCCAGCTGCTGGCCCGATCACTGTTTCTGCGAGGCCCCGCGGACCGCGCCGGACGCCGGGCCCCTGCTCCAGCCATCCAACGCGCTGAGCAACCTGGCCTTCGTGGGCGTCGCGCTGCTGGTGCTCGCGCGCAGCCGGGGCGGCGGTGATCGCCTCTATGCGCTGGCCGTCCTGCTCGTGGGCGCGGCGTCGTTCGCCTTCCACGCGACGCTGACCTTTGCCACGCAGACCGCCGACGTCCTCGGCATGTATCTGGTGGTGACCTGGTTCGTGCTCGCGATCCTCGCGCGCCGTTTCGCCTGGCGTAGCGGGCGCGTCGCCGTGTTGTATGTGCTGGCGAACAGCGTGTTGCTGAGCGGCCTGGTGCTGGTGCCGGAACTCCGCCGCTACGTCTTCGCGGCTCTCGTCATGTGCACGGTGCTGCTGGCCACGCCATCGGAACGGCGCGCGCTCGTGCCCGCCCTCCTCGTGCTCGGCGCATCGTTCGTGATCTGGACGTTGGATCTGCTGCGCTGGTGGTGCACGCCGGACTCGCTGCTGCAGGGACATGCGCTCTGGCACATCGGGTCGGCGGTCGCGGCGTGGCTGGCCTGGGCGCGCTTCTCGGCGGTCGCGGAGCGACGGCGTGAGATGTGAGATCGTGAGAGGTGAGCGGTGAGGCGTGAGAGAACTGCAGGTCACCAGGCATCCCAGTCATCCTAGGCATCCCAGAGGGCGGTGCATGACCTGGGGACGGAGCGTGGTGAAGGGCGTGGCACTTTTTTATGGTCATCGCTGCCGACGACAAAACGGGCGCCCTTTGGAGGCGCCCGTTTGCATCGTTGGCCATGCCCCGCGCACTACCGCCCGCGCGGCACCTGCGTGTTCGTGACGGCCGGCTTCTCTTCCTTGGCCGCCCCCGCGTCGTTCCAGTTGATGATGCTGTTGAAGATCATGTTGAACTCGCCGTGGTTCTGCCACCGATAGATCGGGTTGTTGGCGAACATGATCACGCGCCCCTTCCCCTTCACGGCGCTGGGGATGTCCACCGCGAAGGGCCGATTGCGCAGCGAGTCGGCGCCGGTCATGAGCCCTGACAGCACGCTCTTGTCGCCACCGACGTACTTGGCGAGCACGTTGCCTTCGTCGGCGATGCCGACCTTGAACGGTGTGCCGCCGACGTACTTCACGGGAATCACGGTCTTGCCGAAGCCGTAGAAGACCGGGTGTTCGGGGCGCGTGATCTCCGCATCCACCAGCGGCCGCTGCGCCGTGAGCCCGGGGACGTTCGTCTTATCGACCGTGCGCGCCCAGCCGAATTCAATCGGCAACCGCGCGCTTTCGCCCACGGCGATCAACGTGCCACCGGCTTCGAGGAAGCTTGCGAACGCATCGACGCCCGGCTGACCGAAGCCGCCGGTGATGTCCTTCGATTCTCCGTACATGCCGAGGAACTTGTACTTGTCGCTCTTCACGTACGGCACGGCGCGCGACGCAGGGGCCTGCATGACCTGCGTCTTCCCGAGCGGCTGCTCGGCCACGAGGATCACGTCGTAGTCCTTCTTCAGGTTCCCCAGCACAACGCGTTCCTTGTAGATCAGGTCGTACGGGATCTTGAACTCGTCGAAGGTCAGGCGGTACCAGCCCAGGTTCTGCGTCCCGCTCCACTGCGAGTAGATCGCCACACGCGGCACGTCGGCGTCGTGCGTGGCCACGGTGGGGGCGCTGGCCAGATAGGTCGCCGTGAGGCCGAGCGAATCGACCAGCTTGCGAACCACCGTGGCGTGCTTGGCCTCGATGAGGAATGACCCGGCGGGATACGTCGTGTCGCCCGCGGCAAAGCTCTTCTCGGCGACCTTCATGGGAATGCTCTTCAGCAGATAGCGGAAGGCGACCATGTTGTTGGAGCCAAGATGCGCCACGGCGATGGTGTTGCCACTCGTGCCCTTCACCGTGCCCTTGAGGACGATCTTGTCGACGGGCGTGGTGGGCGCCGCCAGGATGCTCTTGTCGGCGACCTCCACCACATCGACGTTCATGGCGAGGCCCATCGACCAGCCACTGTCGTCGTACGTGTTGAGGCGCGCATCGGGATACTGCTGCCGCTCGATCAGATTCTTCGCCAAGCGGCCGTACGGCTGGTCGCGCTTGATGACGTACGAGCCGGCCGGATAGGTGGTGTTGCCGACCTTCACCGGCGCCGTCGCCTGCCCGATCTCGATGCGCTGCACGCGCAGCAGGTTTACGAATTCGGCGACGCGCGTCATGTCCTTCTGCACCGGGATGACGAAGCCGTACGGCGCCTTGGTCTTCCCTTCCTCGATGCTGTTCTTCGTCTTGATGTAGAAGTTCTCGAGCACGGTCTGCGGGAACATGCTCGCCAGCTGCAAGGCGGAGATCACGCCACTCTGCATGTAGTTCGCGTTCGAGCGTCGGGTAAACGTGGCCATGTCGTTGAAGCCGATCGGATTGCCACGGTACCACTCGCGGTCCTGCGCGCCGCCGCGGCCGGTCGGCACAGCGCCACCACGCCCGCCGCCAAAGCCACCACCACCGCCGGGGCCACCGGCGCTCGGGGCTTCACCGCGCCGCGCCGCTGCCATGGCCGCGCTGTCGAGGTCACGACCACTCTGGGTCTCGTACATCTTCATGAGCCCGTTGTGATTGTAGGCGACCGAGCCGAGGTAGCCAGGCGACCAGCCGTCCATGAAGGCGTGCGTGTAGACGCCCGGCATGCCCCACTTCGTCATCTGCGCGAGTTCCCAGTTGCCAAACCAGGGGAGCTCGGCAAAGAGGATCGGATCCAGATTCGGGTTCTGCGGCGGGCCACCCGTGTACGTGTACATGAGCGGCTGCGCCTCATGCAGGTCGTGCATGATTGGCGGATACGCCGTGAAATACCAATCGATGATCGCGCGCATCTGCTGGAGCTTGATGTTGATGTCGCGATTGTTGTCGTGGTACACGTACTTGCCCCAGTACGGCACGCCACCGCCGCCGAAGCCACCGCCGCCCGGCGTGCCAGCCGCCGGCGCTGCCTCGAGGCCACGGAAGAACCAGTCCACGTTCCGGTCACGTCCGTCGGCATCGGCCGCCGGAGTGATGGAGACGTAGAGCTGGTCACGCACCTGATTCAGAATGGGCGAGCTTTCGACGACGAGACGGTACGCCAGCTCCATCAGCGTTTCCGACGGCCCGGTCTCGCCGCTGTGCAGCCCACCCATGAGGTGATAGTGCGGCTTGGTCTGCGCGAGCAGCGTCTTGACCTGCGCGTCGGTCATCCCGCGCGGATCGGCGATCTTCGCCAGGTTTTTCCGGTTCTGGTCGAGCTTGGCCATGTTGGCCTCGCTCGAGATCCACACCACGACCAGCTCACGCCCCTCATCGGACTTGCCGATGGTCTCGACCTTCACGCGCTTGGGCGCCGCCTTCTCGAGCGCCCGGTAGTACTTCAGCTGATCGGCGTAGTAGGTGAGCTTGCGCGGCGCACCGATGTGATAGCCCAGCACGTCCCGCGGCGTCGGAATCCCGTCCGCCAGCGGCAGGTGATCCACCAGCGGGCTCCCGTGCTTCGGATTCGCGAGCCACTCCTGGTAGCTCTTGAAGTAGGTGGAGTCCTGCTTCTGGTTGGGATCGCGGGTATCCAGCGAAAGCTGCTGGGCCGAGACGGTCAACGGGGCGAGGGCGAGGGCGCCGATCGCGGTCCGCCGCAAGCTGCCGGCAAGGGTCACGGAAATGCTCCAAGGGGCGAATGGGAGCGCAGCGCGCCGAGTCGCACGCCACGCGGGGGAACCCTGAGAGTACGCAGCAGGCGGGAGTGCCGTTCGGCAAGGGGACGCCTCAGTTCGTTCTGACGGAATTCGGACAATTCGCACTTCCGGGGGCGGCCCGGCGCTGCATTCTTGACCAGAGGGCGCGTCGGGCGCCCCGCCTCTGGCCCGGAGTTGCTGATGCTCGTCCCCGCTTCCCGCGCGTTCCGCTCGGCCGGCACGGATTTCACGGTGCTGGTCTCGCTCACCGTTGGCCTGCTCCTGTGGCTGGTGCTCGCCTGTTTCGGGCTGGCGCGCCTGCAGCAACAGGCGACGATGCAACTTCAGCGCGCGGCCGCGCGCGTGGTGGTCGCCGAACTCGCGCCGCTGGTCACGTCGGGGGGCACCCTGGCCGGCGCGCTGGCCTCGCGCCCCGATCTGCGGGCGCTCGCGGACAGCACGGGGCTGCACGTCGCGATGGATTCGATGCCCACGGCTGCCACCACGACGGGGATCGTGGATGCCTCCGTCATCACCCAAGCCATTGCCGGTGCCCTCGTGACCCGCCCCGTGCAGGTGCAGGGCGTCTCCCGCACGCTCGTGGTGAACCGCGCGGTGGAGCGTGGCGGCGTGGCGCTTGCGCCGGTCGGCCCGCAGGTTCTTATGGCGCTCGTCGTGGCGCTGCTCGCGATCACCACGACCATTGGCGGTGCGCTGCTCGTGCGCTTGCGGCGCGAGCATGTCGCGAGCTCCGTGCGCTCCACCTTTGCGAGTGCGGTGTCGCACGAGCTGCGCACGCCGCTGGCCCAGATCCTGCTTTTTGCCGAAACGCTGCAGCTCGGACGCACGCGGAGCGATGCCGACCGCACCCTCGCGCTGGGCGCCATCGTGCAGGAAGCGCGGCGCCTGATGCGCCTGGTGGACAACGTGCTGCGCTTCACGCGCCTCGAGCAGGGCCCGCCGGCGCTGCGACAGGAGCCGGTCGCCGTAGACACGTTGGTGCAGGACACGGCCAGGCAGTTCGCGCCGCTCGCCGAGTCGAGCGACGTGGCGATTGCGGTGCATGCGCCCGTTGCCGCCGTGGCGCTGGCCGATGCGGACGCGGTGCGGCAGGTGCTCCTCAACCTGCTCGACAACGCGGTCAAACATGGCCCACGCGCGCAGCGCATTACCGCCCGCGTCGAGACGCGCGCGGCGCATGTCCGCCTCTCGGTGGAAGACGAAGGCCCGGGGATCGCGCCCGGTGATCAGGGGCGCATTTGGCAGCCATTCACCCAGGGGCGTCGCGCAGGCGAAGCGACAGGCGCCGGACTGGGGCTGATGATCGTGCGGTCGTTGACCGAAGCGATGGGCGGGCGCGTGTCGTGCGAACCGGTCGCGCGGGATGGGCGCGGCGCGCGCTTCGTCGTGGAGCTGCCCATGGCCAGCACGCTCGCCGCGCAGGGGGCCTCGTGACGACGATGGCGCTCCCCACTACGGCCACGGTGCTGGTGATCGAGGACAATGCCCTCCTCGCCGCCGGTGTGCGCAGCAATCTCGAGTTCGAGGGGCATCGCGTGCTGGTGGCGCCGACCGGTGAAGACGGCTTGCGACTGGCGGCTACCGAGCATCCGGATTGCATCGTGCTCGACCTGATGCTGCCCGGCATGGATGGTCTCACCGTACTCCGCACGTTGCGCGCGCGGGGCGTCGAGGCGCCGGTCCTGATTCTCACCGCGCGGGGGGATGAGGCCGACAAGGTCCGCGGACTGCGCGACGGCGCCGACGATTACGTGACGAAGCCGTTCGGGCTGCTCGAGTTTCTGGCGCGCGTCGAGGCACTGCTGCGTCGCCGCCGCTCGGCGCCGCCCGCCGTGGTGGACCAGCTGGGCGATGTCACGATCGATCTCACCCTCCGCACCGTGCAGCGCGCCGGTGCCGACGTACCGCTGCGTCCCAAGGAGTTCGATCTCCTCGCCGCCCTCCTGCGCCGCGTGGGTCAGGTGGTCACCCGCGACGTCCTGCTCCGCGAGGTGTGGGGATACGACGAGTCGGTGGTGAGTCGCACGGTGGATACGCACATGGCGGAGCTGCGGCGCAAACTCGAAGCGGATCCGGCGGAGCCACGACACCTGCTGACGGTGCGGAAGACGGGGTATCGGCTGGTGCGGTGAGACGGGCGGGAACTACGCGGGACTCAGAAGAAATCCTGCAGCCAGGTCTTCACGCGGCCCGCGAGCTTATCCACGCCGGCACCGCTGCGCGTCGTCTTGCGGGCCACCACGCCCCCCAGCGCCACGCGATGCGCGCCGTACAGGGCGAGTCCGGCCACCGTGGCATGCGACGGGCTCGCGACCTGCTCCACCAGCCCATCGAGCTTTTCGCCCGGCACGCCGACGCGCACACCCATGCTGAAGACGTCCTGCGCGAGTTCGGTGATGCCTTCGAGTTGCGCGCCGCCGCCGGTGAGCACGATACCGGCATTGAGGCGGCCCGTGAAGCCCGCCTGATGCACGTTGCGCTGCACCTTGTCGAAGATCTCATCCATGCGCTGATGGATGATGTGCGTCATCAGCTCACGCGACAGATGGCGCTCGCCGTGATTGCCCGAGGGCGGCATGGCGATGACCTGCGACGGATCGACGAGCGGCTCGTAGGCACAGCCATACGCTTCCTTGAGCAGTTCGGCATCATGCTGCGTGATGCCCAACCCCTGCACGAGATCGCTCGTGACCGTGTGCCCGCCGTACGGGAACGAACCGAGATGGCGGATCTTCCCCTCATGGAACACCGCGAGATCGGTGGTGCCGGCGCCGAGTTCAAGGAGCACGACGCCCAGTTCCTTCTCTTCTTCGGAGAGCACGGCCAGCGCACTGGCGAGCGGCTCGAGCACGAGCTCCCGCGTGCGATAGCCCGCGCGCTCGATGGCCTTGCGCAGATTCATCGCCGGCGCGCTGCCGATCGTGACGAGATACATCTCCGTCTCGAGACGCGTGCCGATCATGCCGACGGGATCGCGGATGCCGTCGGCCTTGTCCACCGTGTATTCCTGCGGAATCGCATGCAGCAGCTCGCGATCCTGCGGAATGGTCATGGCGCGCGACACCTCGTTCACCCGGTCCACATCGGCGCGCGTGATTTCATCGCCGCTGATGGCCACGACGCCGCGCTCGTTCACCGCGCGCACGTGCTCGCCGGCGATGCCCACGTAGAGCCCGTCGGGCTGCACGCCCGCATTGCGCACCGCTTCTTCGACGGCGGCGCGGATGGAGCGCGTAGCCTCCTCGATATCCGACACGGTGCCCCGGCGGAGCCCCATGGTCCGGCTCTGCCCCACCCCGAGCACCTTCACGCGCGGGGCGCGCGGCAGATCGCCGTGCACGGTGGCCACGAGGGCCGTCGTGTGGGCGGTGCCAATGTCGAGGGCGGCGACGATGGGTTCGGAACTCATGGCTGGCGGGCGATCACCTGGTCACGGAAGCGCAGATCGAGCTCGACCACGCGCAACGCATTCCGCGTGAGGTCGGCTTCCACGGGTAATATGTCCTTGAAGCGGGCCACGGTCACGTCGGGGGTCGTCCGGACGATCAGGGTGCCAAGGCGGAAGCGGAGCTCCTCCTTGCCCACGCGCTCCGCCTGCACGATCCGCCCGTACAGCTCCGGGGCCGACTGCCGGAGGGCATCGAGCACCGCCAGCAGCGCACTGTCGGACTGGGCCGCCAGCGGCAGATCGAGGGGCACCCGGACCGGATCGATCGGCAACAGATGGCCGGCGGCGTCCGCGGGCTGCAGCCGCCCGTCACCCGGCACCAATGCCGCCGGCTCCCGCTCCACCACGTGCACCGACAGCCGCCCGGGCAGTTCGCGGTCCACCTCGACCGTGCGCACCAGCGGGTGCGCCTGCAGTCGCTGCGCCAGCGGCTCCAGGGGCTGCCAGACCGACTGCAGGGTGTCCACGTGGAGCAAGGCGAGCAGCTCGGAGGTTTTGGCGTAGCGCACGCCAAAGAACTCCACCCGCCGGACGTGGAAGTAATCAAGTCGCGACAGCGCCCGCGGCCCCCACCAGGGCGAGGTGGCTACCGCCACCACGGCCACGACGGCGGCCGAGAGGCGCACGAGCCGGAGCCACCGCGGCCGCTCCCGCGGTTCACGCGGGACCGTCACGGTGGCCTCCTCGGGCGAGCGGGCGTCGATCACGCCGGTGGCCATCTACACCACCCGGCGCGCACGCATCAGGGGGTGCCTCACGCGCGGAGCCGCTCCAACAGCTCGGGGCCCGTCTTGGTGATGTCACCAGCGCCCATCGTGAGCACGACATCACCGGGCTGTACGATCGAGGCGAGGTGGGCGGCCGCAGCACTCCGCGGGCCTCGCCACGCCAGCGCACCGGTGGTGATCCGATCGCCAATGAGATCGGCGGTCACGCCAGGCTCCGGCGCCTCACGGGCGCCGTAGATGTCGCAGAGGAGCAGGACATCCGCCGAGCCGAGCGCGTCGGCGAACTCCGCCTGCAGATCGCGCGTGCGGGAGTAGAGATGCGGCTGAAACACGAGCACGAGGCGACGCCCCGGGAACGCATGACGGGCGGCGGCAATCGTGGCCTGCACTTCGGTGGGATGATGGGCATAGTCATCCACCACCTCGATCTCGCGCGCGTGCCCCAGTCGCTGAAAGCGACGTTCGACGCCGCGAAACGCCGCCAATCCCGGCGCCATCGCCGGCACAGTGAGCCCGAAGGCGAGCCCCACGCCGATCGCCGCCAGCGCGTTGCGGACGTTGTGAACGCCGGGCACGGCGAGTTGCACCTCGCCGAGGGCGTCGCCATCGAAGCGCACCACGAAGCGCGAGCCACTGGGATCGAGCACGAGCGCATCGGCCACGAGGCGCGCATCGGCGGCGCCGGCACTTGGCGCCTGCCCCGGCGTGGTGGCGCTGTAGGCGATCACCTCGCGACTCGCCGCCACGCGCAGATGCATGGCGCCGGCGTCGTCGGCGCAGCGCACCAGCGTGCGTGCCGGTTGCAGATACTGTTCGAAGGTGCGCGTGATGTCGTCGAGGTCGCGATAAATGTCGAGGTGATCGGCCTCGACATTGAGGACCACGGCGACTTCCGGCGTCAGCGCCAGAAACGAGCGGTCGTACTCGTCGGCTTCGACGACGTACGTCGTGCCCCCCAGCCGCAGGTTGCCGCCCCACAGCCCGACGCGCCCGCCCACCACGCCCGTCGGATCACGTCCGGCGGCCGCGAGCGCTTCGGTAGTCATCACCGTGGTGGTGGTCTTGCCATGCGTGCCGGCGATGCCGACCAGCGACCCGCCGCTCACCGCTTCGGCCAGCGCTTCGGCGCGGCGCACCACCGGGATACCGAGTGCGCGCGCCGCCACCATCTCCGGATGCGTGGCGGGAATCGCCGACGAATACACCAGAGCCCGCGCCTGCGCGACCATGCTGGCATCGTGCGCCGAGACCGTGATGCCGTAGCGCGCGAGATCGGGGGCGCCGGTCGGATTCGCGTCGGTCCCCTGAATGGCGACGCCGCGACGCGCCAGCAGTTCGGCGAGCGCGCTCATCCCCGCGCCGGCGATGCCCACGAAGTGCACCGGGCGCGGATCGGCGGGGTTGAGCAGAATGGGCGAGGGCGACGCAGTCATGTCAGGAAATATGGTCAGCGGCCGCAACTCCCAGCCGGTCGAGAATGGCGTGCGCGATGCGTTCGGCGGCGTCGGGATTGGCCCGGGCCGCGGCCGCGGTGCGCATGGCCTCGAGCCGCGCCGGGTCGGCCCGCAGCTCGCGCACGATGGCATCGAGGCGAGCGGCCGACAGTTCGTGTTGCGGCAAGTGCACCGCCGCCCCCGCCGCCGCCGTGGCGCGGGCATTGTGCGCCTGATGATCCTGCGCAGCCGTCGGCAATGGGACGAGCACCGTGGGCACGTGCCAGGCGCACAGCTCGGCGATAGACATGGCACCGGCGCGCGTAATGGCCAGGTCCGCCGCCGCGTACGCATCGGCGATCGGCGCGAGATAGGGCCGCACGCGTACCGTCGCGCTCTCACGATCAAGGTACGCGGCCGCCTGCTGCTTGCCGGTCCCCCAGATCACGGCGACGCCCTCGGGGAGCCCCTGCGCGATCCACGCCGCCATGGCCTCGTTGAGCGCCCGCGCGCCCTGACTGCCGCCAAAGAGCAGCACCACAAACGCGTCGGCCGGGAGGGCCCACTGCGCGCGGAGTTCGGCGCGCGACCGACGGACCGCCGGCGGGGGCTCGATGGGGCAACCGAAGGGCATCACCGCGGTTTCGGGACCCGCGGTCAGGCGCGCAGTCGCCTCGGGAAAGCCGAGAAAGAGCGACTTGGCCCCCGTGGAGAAGGCGCGGGTCGTGAGTCCGGGGTGACTGTCGGCTTCGAAGAGCATTGTGGCCACGCCATGCGCGCGCGCCCACGCCAGCGCGACGCCGGCAGCATACCCCCCGGTACCGACCACCCCACGCGGCGGATCACCGCTCGCGAGGCGGGAGATGGCACGCCACGCGCTGACCGCCCCGGCGATCGTCTTCCAGTTCTGCCAGGGCGTGCGGCGGTAGAGTGGATGCAGGTCGAGCAGTGTATGCTCGAACTCCGTGGTCGGCAGCACATCCCGTTCGATGCCGCGCTGTGCGCCAATGAAGTACGGATCAACGCGCGGCGACAGGCGCACGCAGGCGCGCGCGATGGCGAGCCCCGGATACAGGTGCCCGCCCGTCCCACCGCCCGCAAAGAACAGCCGAACGCGACTCACGCGGTCGTGCCGAGTGGATCGGTGGCGTTGGTGCCGTACACGACTTCGCGCTCACTGCCGATGTTCACGAGAATCCCGGTCATGGCCAGCGTGAGCAGCAGATTCGAACGACCATAACTCACGAACGGCAGCGTGAGCCCGGTGTTCGGCAACAGGCGAATCACCACGCCGAGATGCACGAACGCGGTGAACACCGTGGTAAAGGTGAGGCCCACCGCGAGCAGTGCGGTGTACGGACTTCGCGCCTGCCGGGCAATACGGAACCCGAGCCAGCCGTAGAGCGCGAACGCCACAGTGATGCCCGCGAGACCGAGGAAGCCGAATTCTTCCCCGATAATGGAGCCGATAAAGTCGTTGTAGGCGAGCGGCAGCCAGCCCCGTTGCTGATTGCCCTGCCCGAAGCCGACCCCCAACGCGCCGCCCGAACCCACCGCGACCAGCGACTGATACTGCTGATCATCCTTCGGGTCACGCTTGGCCCTTTCGGTCGCGCCGCCCTGCAGGAACACTTTCACGCGCTCTCGCACATACGTGCTCTGATAGGCCTGAATGCCCACGAGGAGCAGCCCGACCGCGCCGAACAGCAGGAAGTGCGACACCTTGGCGCCCCCCACGAAGAGCAGCACCGCCATCAACAGGCAGAACGTCATCGCCACCGACAGATCGGGTTCCAGAGCCGCCAGCACACTGAGCGAGCCGACCACGGTGACGAACGGGAGCAACCCCTTGCCGATCTGCTTCACCGCTTCGCCCTTCTTGACCAGCAGCATGGGGCACCACACCAGAATCGCGAACTTCGCGAGTTCGCTCGGCTGCATGGACCCGCCGAGCAGGTAGCGCCGCGCGCCGAGCTTGACGGGCGCGATGGACTTGGTGAAGGGCAGAATGATGAGCAGCATGAGAAACAGGCTGAGCCCCATGATGGGCCACGCGTACTGCTTCCACTTCTCCGCATCCATTTTGGCGAGCACCGCAAAGGCGACGATACCGACGGCCACGCCAGTGGCCTGGCGCAGCGCGTAGAAATACCCGGGCTGATTCTGATTCACCGCCTGCAGCGCGCTCGCACTGAACAGCACCGCGAGGCCAAAGCAGACGAGGACCGCCGTGACGAGCATCAGCGCGCGGGCTTCCACGCCCATGCGCCAGCGCTCGCGGGTGCCGGCCATCGCGATCGGACGGGCCGCCATCGGTCGCGCGGCGGTCGTCATACGCCACCGCCGGCGAGCCGCGCGAATTCGCGGCCGCGCTCTTCGTAGTTCTTGAACATGTCGTAGCTCGAGCACGCCGGTGACAGGAGGACCACATCCCCCGGCGCGGCAGCCGCGCGGGCGGCGGTCATGACATCAACAAAGCGCGAGGAGGCGATGCGCTGGACCGGCACCGCCGTGCCCAACGGTTCAGCGAGATCGGCCTCGATCAGGGGCGCCGCCTCGCCATACGCGATCACGCGCTTCACGATGCGGCGAATGTCCGGCAGCAACGCCGTATACGGCTCACCCTTGTGCCGCCCGCCGAGCAGCAGCACGGTGGGGCGCGTCATGCCGGCGATCGCGACCTGCGTGCTGGCCACGTTGGTCGCCTTGGAATCGTTGAGCCACAGAATGCCGCCCCGATCCACCACCGGCTCCAGCCGATGCGGCGGCGCCCGGAAGGTGCGCACCGCCTGCGCGAGCGTCACGCGCGCCGCGGGCGTCCGGAACGCCGGGTCGGCGAGCATCACCGCGAGCACGGCGGCGAGCACATTGGCCACGTTGTGATCACCCGCCAGACCGACGTCGGCGCGCGGCATGAACGGCGCCCCGAGGACCACCAGCTGGCCGGCATCACGGTCGAGATACGCCTCCACATCACGGCGGACCACGGAAAAATGGCTCCACTGCCCCGGGACGCCGCGAATGAGTTCGTGCACGTCGGTGTTGTCGGCCGTCGTGACCCACTGCGAGGTGCTGGTCGCGTTCGCGAAGAGCAGCTTCTTGTCGGCGTAGTATTCGGCCACTCCGGCATACCGATCGAGATGATCGGGGCTCAGCGTGGTCAGGACGCCAACCGTGGGCAGGATGCCCGGCGTGTCGTGCAGCTGAAAGCTCGAGACTTCGAGCGCCGCCCAGGCGGGCGGCGTGTCGCGCAGCGCCAGCTCGGCGACCGGCGTGCCGATGTTGCCGACATCCGCCGCATCGACGCCCAACGCGCGGAGCAGATGCCCCATCAGCGCGGTGGTCGTCGTCTTGCCGTTGGTCCCGGTCACCGCCAGGTAGCGGAGCGCGGGGAGCAGGCGCAACGCGATCTCGATCTCGCTCACCACCGGCACGCCCGCCTCAGCCGCCGCCTGCAACGGTGGCGCGGTGGGCGGTACGCCCGGGCTCACCACCACCACACTGGCTTCGCGGATGCGCGCGAGATTGTGCGCCCCGACATCCACCCCCGCCCCGATGGCGTCGAGCTCGCGCGCCGCCGTGCGGACGGCCTCACTGGAGCCCGCATCCGAGGCGTACACCGTGAGGCCGGCGCGCCGCAGCAGGCGGCTGGCGGCCACCCCGCTGCGCCCGAGGCCGATCACCGCAAATTCGCCCTGCCGTTCCGCGAGGCGACGCGCCACCAGGGCGGCGGTTTCGTGCGAGGTGCGCGCAGTCATGGGATCAGCGCAGCTTGAGGGTGCTGAGCGCCAGCAGCGCGCAGAGAATGCCGATGATCCAGAAGCGGATCACGACCTGCGTCTCCGGCCAGCCGGCCATCTCGAAGTGATGGTGCAACGGCGCCCGTCGGAAGACCCGGTGTTTCTGGGCGTACTCCAGCCCGTACTTCTTGCGGCGGTACTTGAAGACCGAGCGCTGCAGGATGACCGACGCGGTTTCGGCGAAGAACACCGCGCCCACGAAGAGCAGCAGGAACTCGCTCTTGAGCAGCAGCGCCACCGCGCCCACCGCGCCGCCGAGGGCGAGCGAGCCCGTGTCGCCCATGAACACCTGCGCCGGGTAGGCGTTGTACCACAGGAACCCGATGCACGCGCCCACAATGGCGGCGCAGAAGATCGACAGCTCGCCGGCGCCGCGCAGGTAGAAGATGAGCAGGTGCGCGCTGGTATCCACGCGGCCGATCAGATAGGCAAAGATGCCGAGCGTCAGCATCGCGATGGCCACGAGCCCGCTCGACAGGCCATCGAGACCGTCGGTGAGATTCACCGCATTGCTGACGCCGGTGAGGATGAAGGTCACCCACGGGATGTACAGCCACGCCGCCCACGCGACCGCGGGGACGATGAGCACGTACTTGAAGAACGGGAGCGTCGTGCTGGCACCGGGGAGCGTGGAGACCGGCGCCATGAGCAGCACCGTCCCGAGCCCCAGACCGCAGAGCACCTGCCCCGCGAGCTTGTAGCGCTCCACCAGCCCTTCGTTCTTCTTCCCCTCGCGCTTCTGCTTGAGCTTGAGGTAGTCATCGAGAAACCCGATCACACCCATCCACGCCGTGACGCCCATGGCGAGCCACACGTAGCGGTTGGAGAGGCGCGCCCAGAGCAACACCGGCACAAACGTCGCCAGCAGGATGATGATGCCGCCCATGGTGGGCGTCGTCCCCTTCCCGGCATGCGAATCGGGCGTGCCCTCGCGCACGACCTGATGCACGGCCATCGCGCGCAGTCGGCGGATGATGAGCGGCCCAAAGAGGAAGCACATCACGAGCGCGGTCACGAAGGCCGCCGCCGCGCGGAAGGTGATGTAGTTCAGGAGATTGAAGAGGCCGACGCTCTTGGCGTACGGCTGCAGCAGGAAATAGAGCACTAGGCAGTCACTGGGAAGTGGCCCACGCGGTGAGCGGCGGAACCAGACGTTCGAGCTGCATGCCGCGCGAGGCCTTGAGCAGCATCACGGCATCGGGAGCCAGGCGCGGTGCGAGCAACGGCCAGAGCGCGTCGAGATCGAGCGCCGTTACCACGCGCGCATCACCGGGGGCCACCTCGGCAAACGCCGCGGCGAAGTCCCCGACGCCGGCGATGAGCTCCGCCGGCGAGGCCAGCGCCGCCCGCGCGACCGCGCGATGCTGCTCGGCACTTTGCGCTCCAAGCTCGCGCATCGAGCCAAGAATAGCGACCCGCTGCCGCCCATGGCCGACGCGCCCGAGCAGATCGAGCGCCGCCCGCATGCTGGCGGGGTTGGCGTTGTACGCATCGTTGATGAGCGTCGCGCGCCCGAGCGACTCCCACACGCCGCGCATGTTCGGCACCGGCATCGCCGCCACGCCCGCTGCGGCATCGGCCAGCGGCACGCCACACGCCTGCGCCGCGGCGATGGCCAACATCGCATTGGCGGCCTGATGGGCGCCGCGCAGCGGCAAGGCGAAGCGCTGCCCGTCCACCACGAGCCATGGACGCCCCTGCTCGTCGAGCCCCCACTCGGTCGGCACCACGCCATCGCCGGTCAGCCCCGCCACGACGACGGCCTTGGCGCGCTCTGCGGCAAGCGGGCGCACTTCGGGGTGGGCCTCCGGCACGATGGCCAGCGTGACGCCGTGAAAGACATCCGCCTCCTCGCGCAGCACCCCCGCAAGATCGCCCAACCCTTCGAGGTGCTCTTCGCCGATGGAGGTCAGGACGGCGACATCCGGTCGCGCGATCGCCCGCAGCGTGGCCACCTCGCCCGGCGCGTTCGTGCCCAGCTCCACCACGGCAATCTCGGCGTCGCTCGGTATCGCGAGCAACGTCAGCGGCACACCGATAAGATTGTTGAGATTCCCCGCCGTGGCGTGCACCACGAAGGTGCGCCCGAGCGCCGCCTTGAGCAGCTCTTTCGTGCTCGTCTTGCCGTTGGAGCCGGCGACCGCGATCACACTGCGCCCCCAGGCGCGCCGCCACGCCGTGGCCAACTGGCCGAGCGCCACGAGCGTATCGGGCACCACGTACGTGGGGATCCCGAGCCCGGCGGCCTTCTCGGCGTCGCTGACCACGAAGCCGGCCGCGCCGGCGTCCTTTGCCTGCGCCAGAAAGTCGTGGGCGTCGAAACGGTCGCCTTTCAGGGCGACGAACAGATCGCCGCGCCCGATCTTCCGCGTATCGGTGGAGACGCCGGCCAGCGGCGCGTCCATGCTCGGCCCCGTTCCCAGCGCCGCGGCCACGCGCTCAAAGGTCCAATAGGGGTGCGCCGCATCGGGCGGCACCACCGGCACGGCGGCATACGCCGTCCCGGCCATGCTGTAACGGCTCACGCCGATTCTCCAAGAATGGTGTGCGACAGTTCGGCCACGATCTCCCGTTCATCGAACGGGTACGAGGTGGTGCCGCGAATCTGATACGTCTCATGGCCCTTGCCGGCCAGCACGATCACATCGTGCGGCTGGGCGAGGCGCAGGGCTTCGGCAATGGCCTCGCGGCGATCTGCGATCCGCCGGTGCCCCTGCCCCGTCATGCCCGCCTCAATGTCGTCCAGAATGCGCTCCGGATCCTCGGTGCGCGGGTTGTCGCTGGTGACGATCGTCACATCCGCCAGCTGCTCGGCGATGCGCCCCATCTCCGGGCGCTTGCCGCGATCGCGATCGCCGCCGCAGCCAAAGAGCACGATCAGTCGGCTGGGGGCCGCGTTCCCGTCGTTGGCCGCATCGGCCGCGCGCGTGAACGGGCGCACGGCGAGCAAGGCGCGCTCGAGCGCATCCGGCGTGTGCGCATAGTCGCGCAGCACGGTGGGCGCGGTGCGCAGCCGCTCCAGGCGCCCCGGCACCTGCGGCGCGTGCGACAGCTTGTCGGCGACCTCGGAGACCGACATCCCGAGCGCCAGCGCCACCGCGGCCGCACCGAGCGCGTTGGCCACGTTGAAGTCGCCGATCAATGGCAGGTCCACGGTGTGCGCGCCCGTCGGCGCCACGAGCAGGAAGCGGCTGCCGGTGCTGCCGAAGCTCACATCGCGCGCGCTCACCTGCGCCTGCGCGTCGGAGCCCCAGGTCAGGAGGCGCGGCGCGTTCTCGATCCCCCGCCACGCCGGATCGTCGGCGTTGATGCAGGCCACGCCATCACGTGCCAGCAGCCCCACGAGCCGGAGCTTGGCGTCGCGATAGGCCTCCATGGTGCCGTGATAGTCGAGATGATCACGCGTGAGATTCGTGAACACGGCGGCCGCAAAGACCAGCCCTTCCACGCGTCGCTGATCGAGCGCGTGCGACGAGGTTTCCATCGCCACCCGTCGCACGCCCCGATCGACCAGCACGCGCAGCAGCCGTTGCAGTTCCACCGGTCCGGGCGTGGTGAGTCCACCACCGCCGGGCATCTCCTCACCGGCGCTGCCGAGCAATACGCCGAGGGTGCCGATGCTGGCCGCGGGCGCGTCGGGCGCATCGAGCAGGTGGCGCAACAGCCCCACCGTGGTCGTCTTGCCGTTCGTGCCGGTGACGCCCACCAGCAACAGCTGCCGCGCCGGCCAGTCGAAGCCGGCCGCCGCCGCGACGGCTGCGGCGCGACGGCCGTCCCGCACGACGATGGCCGGAAGCCCGGCGGCATCGGCGGCCGCGGCATCTTCCACGATCGCCATGCTGGCGCCCAACTCGCGGGCCTTCGGGAGCCAGGCATGGCCATCCTGCGCGGCCCCGCGCACGGCGATGAACGCCGCTCCGGGCTCGACCTTGCGACTGTCGTCGACGAGATCGGTGATCACCGCCGGTAGTGCCGCCGTGTGCGACACAAAGAGCCCCGCGTCGCGCAGCGCATCGATGACACGCGCGACGGGAATCTCCAGCCGCGGCGCACTCACTTGAGTGTCTCCAGTTGGACGGTGCTGCCGGCGCGCACCAGCACGCCCGCGGCCGGTCGGGTGCGGACATCGCGTCCATTGGCCTTGCCGGAGGCGAGGCTCACCTGAAAGCCCGCCGCGTACAGCGTCCGCGCCGCCTGACGCGGATCGAGTCCAAAGACCGACGGCACCGGGCGCAGATCGTTCTCCGGACGCACGCGCTCCACGCGCGCGGGCACCGTGAGGTCCACCAGCACACGGGCCGGCCCCGCGAGGGGCTCCGCCTTGGGTGGCGGTGGCGCCTTGAGCGAGTCGCGCCGCAGCGAGTCCTTCTCCATGGCGAGGCGCTGCGCGGGCGTGAGCGGCTTGGGCGCCGGCATCGGAATGGCCTTGCGCACCTTGGCCAGCGCCACGCGATCGAGCGAGACCTCGCGCGTGGCAATGGCGGCCTTGAGGATGTTGCTCACCAGACCACCCGCCACCGTGCCGCCAAAGAAGCCGTTCTTGGAGTCGATGAGCCGCGCCACCACGACGTACTGCGGGTCCTCGATGGGGAACATGCCGGCAAAGCTCGAGTTGTACGCGCCGGCCCGATAGCCACCCGCGTCCTTGCGACGCGCCGTGCCCGATTTGCCACCCACGTCGAAGCTCGCCATGTCGGCCGCGCGCGCCGTGCCGCTGTCCACCACGCTCTTGAGCATGGCGCGCATCAACTCGGCGCCTTCGGGCGACACAGCCCGGCGCAGCACGCGGCGCTGATGCGTGTACAGCACGCGATCGTTCTCGTCGCGCATTTCGCGCACGAGCGCCGGTTGCAGCAGCTCGCCGCCGTTGGCAAAGGCGGTATACGCGGCGGCAAGTTGCATCGGCGTCGCCATGACCTCATAGCCGATCGCCGACGACGTCTGCGTCATCGTGCCCCACTTGGCGGGCACCTTGAGAATGCCGCGCGACTCGGCCGGATACGGCAACCCGGTGGGCGTGCCGAAGCCGAAGTCCCGGAGCGCCTGATAGTGCTGCCCGTAGCTCAGACGCTGGGACAGCTTGGCCGTGCCGATGTTGCTCGACTGACGCACGACATCGCGCACCGACATCTGCGGCGCCCGGTGTTCATCGGTGAGCGGGCGCCCGGCAATCATCGCGCGCCCGTTCTCCGTGTTGATCATCTCGTCGGCGTGCGCCAGCTTGAGGTCGAGAATGCGCGCGATGACGAATGGCTTCATGACCGAGCCCGGCTCGTAGGCTTCGGTGAGCGCGGTCATCGCCGGCGCCGGTTTCCGATCGCGCCAGCCCGCCATGGCGAGCACCGCACCGTCGCGCGGATCGATGATCACCACATCGCCCCCCCTCGCCCCCGTGGAATCGAGGGCGGCCTTGAGCTTCTGCTCGGTGATCTCCTGGAGCGACTGATTGATCGTCAGCGTGACCGCATAGCCCGGGCGGGCGGCGACCCGCGTCAGCATCGGCGAACTGAGACCACGTCCACGACCGTCCCGCACGAGTTGATCGTGTCCTTCCTCGCCGCGCAGGTAGGGATCGAGTTCGGCCTCCAGACCGCTGTTGGGCGTGCCATCGGGCTTCATGGCGCCCATGAGCATGCGAATGCCCGCCGGCGCGGTGACCACGCGATTCATGAGGCGCAGGCGGTGGATGCCCGGCAGCCCATCGAAGCGCTTGAGATCGGCCGGCACGAAGAGCTGCGGCAGCGTGACCCACTGCCGCTTGCGCGCGAGCACCTTGCGGATGGTGCTGTCGGGTACCGCCAGCTCCTTGAGCCCCTGCTTCACCACCGCACGGGTATCCACCACGCGTCGCTCGCCATCGGCGCCTTTGAGGCGAACGGGGAGCAACTCATGCGACGCGATCTCCAGCTGCACGACCTCGCGCGACTCCACCAGCACGCTGCCGGTGGCGTCGAGAATCGGGCCGCGCGGTGGGGTCACGTCGTTGTCGGCGACATGCTGCTCGTCTGCCCGCAGCGCCCACTGGCGATGCTCGACGAGCTGGAGTTGCGCCGCCTTCGCGATGATGGCCGCCCCAAAGAGCACGAGGCCGAGATGCACGACCGTCGGACGCAGCCGCGAAATGCCAGCCGGCGTGGTCGCGTCGGAGGGGCGCGGGGCAGTCATCGGTCAGCGCGCTCCCGCTTCGGGGAGCGAGCGGGTCTGCACCTCGCTCGCCACGTGCATGCCCAGCCGGCGTTCGGCTTCGCGAATGACGGTGGCGCGGCTCGTCGCGCCGCGCAGCTGCGTCTTGATGGCCAGCTTGCGCGACCGCAGTTCGCGGAGCTCGCTCTCCATCGTGCGCATCTGCCGCGCCACGCGCGTCCCCTCGGAGCGACGGAACACCACGATGGCCGTCACCACGATGAACGCCGCGAGCCCGATGGCCACGCGGAGGCGTCCGCTGCGCGCACGCGAGCGGGCGGCCATCAGCGCGCGAGCCTCCACGCCCGCAGCTTGGCGCTGCGGGCGCGCGTATTGAGCTCGATCTCCTCTTCGGTGGCCAGAATGGGGCGCTTGGTGAGCGTTTCGCCCAGCGGCACCCCGCGACAGGTGCAGATCATCTGGCGCGGCGGGCAATGGCACGCCGTGCTCCAGTCGCGGAACGCGTTCTTCACCAGGCGATCTTCGCCCGAGTGATACGAGATGATCGCGAGCACCCCGCCCGGGGTGAGCCGGTCGCGCAGCTGCGGCAGCGCTCGTTCAAGCCCCGAGAGCTCATCGTTGACGGCGATGCGGACCGCCTGAAAGATCCGTGCAAAATCGGGGGCCCCACTGCGCGGCCCCAGCACGGCGCGAATCGCATCGACCAGATCGTCGGCCGTGGCGAACGGGCGACGGGCGCGGCGCCGCGTGATCTCGCGCGCCATCTTGGCCGCGCGCGGCTCGTCGGCGTAGGCGCGTAGCAACGCCGACAGGTCCACCTCGTCGATCGTGTTCAGCAGCTCAGCGGCGTCGATGTCGGCATCGGTGCCCATGCGCATGTCGAGCGGCGCCCCTTCGCGGAACGTGAAGCCGCGCGTCGCATCGTCGAACTGATGGGACGAGACCCCGAGGTCGAGCAGAATGCCATCGAACTTCTCGGACTCGGCGAGACCGGCCGCGGCGACATCGGCATAGTTGCCGAGGAGGGCGCGGAACTGGCCGGCGCGCTCGAACTCGGCGAGCCGCTCGCGCGCCGCCGCCAGCGCGCGCGGATCGCGATCGATGCCGGTCACGCGCACGCCGTGGTCGAGGAAGGCCGAGGTGTGCCCCCCGCCGCCGAGCGTGCAGTCGAGCAGCGTGTGGGCGTCGGCCAGGAGGGTCTCGATCTCTGCGAGCAGGACCGGGACGTGATAGGCGCTGCCACGCCCTGTGGGAAGCGTTCGGACCGGGCTCACGGGCGGGGGAATGACACGATCAGGCGCCTCTGGAATGCCACCGACGCCGACGCGTGCGCACACTGAGCGCACGTCGAGGGGAGCGTCATGAGGCGTCATGTTAGTGAGGGCGAGGAGGCACCGTCAAGCGAGGCTGATGCGCTCGAAAATGTGCATTAGTCGTGCGCTCGCATGGATGTGATGCGGTACAAAAGACGAGGCCCGCCGTCGCATGACGGCGGGCCTCGCAACCACGGATGGGGCGTGAACTTACTTGCAGAACGCCTTGATCATCTGGTCGGCCGGGCCGTCCATCTGCATGACCGCGCCCATCAGCTGGCGCATGGCGTCGGGAGCGAACGACCCACCCTTCGGCAGGAGGATCTGCGCCTCGACGAACATGTCCTTCGCTTCCTTGGCCGGCTGGCAGGTCTTGCCCGCCTGCGCCGCCGTGAGCTTGGTCTGGCCAAACTGCACGTAGGTGGCGCCGAGCAGGAACTGCGCCTGCGGCTTGAACTGGCCGCTTACGACGCCGTCGGCGTACTTGAGCATGTCGATCGCATTTTGGAAGTCGACCGGATCCTTGCTGGCGGCCGCCTTCTTGTAGAGATCGTTGGCGCCCTGCATGAGCAGCACGCGCAGGTTGCTCGACGTGTCACCCGCCGCGATCGCGCCCTTGATGGCCGGGATCACTTCGTCGTCCTTCTTGAGGTCCTTGAGCAGCGTGATGCGGAGGACGGTGGCGTTGTCGACCTTCACCTTGGCGGCGACGGCCTTGTCCAGCGCCTCGAGGGCCGGCTGCAGCTGCCCGGCGTTACGCAGACCGACGATCTGCGAGTAGACCAGGTCCGGCTGGTTCGGGAACTTCTGGAGCCCCTTGGCGGCCACTTCGGCCGACTTGGCGAACTGCGAGTCGGCGGCGAGGGCCAGCGTCGTCTTCACGAAGTAGGTCGTGTCGGCGAACGAGGTGTCGAGCTTCACGAGCTCGTCGCCCTGCGCCATCGCTTCCTTGTAGTCCTTCGTGGCGAGCAGGATCAGCCAGCGAAGCTTGAGCAGGTCCGGGTCACCCGGGTTGTCCTGCACGGCCTGGTCGATGACCGGCTTGGCGACCTTCGGGTTCGCGAGGACGGTGAGGGCCTCGACGACGTCCTTCTGGAGGCGCGGGTTCTTCGGGTCGGTCGAGAGGAGACGCGTGAGCGTCACGACGGCCGAGTCCGACTGGTTGAGATCGCGATACGACTGCGCCGCGATTTCGAGGGCGTAGCGGCTGCGCGGATCGATGTTCAGGATTTCCTGCGCGACCGTGAGCTGCTCGGCCGGCGGCGCCTTCTTCGAGATCAGCACCTGCGCCCAGCAGAGGCGCGCCAGCGTGGCCTTCGGATAGGCGGTCACGCCTTCCTTGGCGGCGGCAATGGCCTCGTCGTACTTCTGCGCGCGGCCGGCGTTGCGGCACTTCTTTTCCGCATCGAGCTGCTTGCGCGCTTCCTTGAGTTCCTTGGTGATCGGCGCCGACGCGTCGCCCGCACCCTTCACCTCGTACGAGCCCAGCGGCTGCACGAGCAGGTTGTCGCGCGCGAGGACGAGATTGGCATCGACCTTCACGCCCGTCGCGGTCTTCGTGATCGTGCCGGTGACGTACTCATCGGCGCGCAGGATGGACGCGAGCGCCTTCTGGTCATGCGGCTCAAGCGCTTCGTTGACCGGGAAGCCCGAGGCTTCGAGGTACGACACGATGTCCTGCTTCGGCAGGACATACATCTGCTTGAACGGGATGTCCGAATTCATGCGGTTGCGTACCGCGTCGGCGGCCTGGACCCCCAGACCCTTCTCCGTCGAGCGGAACGTGGCGACGAACACTCGCGCCGCATTGGGATCGGGCACCCGGTTGAACGCGCCCTGCGCTTCCGCCATGGCGGGAACGAGCGTGCCTCCGAGGGCCAAACCGATCCCGGCGATCGCCTGGATATGCCGTGACATCAATGTCGTAACCTCCGCACCGTGAGCCGTGGGACCCGGACGCGCCGGGTGGATCGTGCAACCCGCGGCCGTGCGTAGCCATGCGGGTCTGGGGGAACGCAGAAACTGCGGTTGGATGCGGCAATGAGCAAGCCGAATCCGACGGGGAGTACTGACCTGCGGACAACCGATGCAACTACCGAAGAGCGGAATGGGCGAAGAGGGATTCGAACCCCCGACCCCCTGTGTGTAAGACAGGTGCTCTAACCAGCTGAGCTATTCGCCCGCACTGCCCGAGAACACCACGCCCTGACCGCTCCTGCACCAAACTACATCGGCGGGTAGACGCTGTTCCCGGAAAGGGCACAAATTAATCGGATTGTCACGAAGGGGCGCGGACTGTCCCGGCTGCCACGGCTCGACGCACCTGACGGGCGCGACTCGGCCCGGATTTCGCACCGGTGGGTGCGGGACGCTCAGCCCTTGAGGATGGCGAGCGGAACGAGCACGACGTAGCCGATCACGAGCAGTACGGGGGCGATCGTCTCGCCGCCGCGCGCCAGGTCGGCATAGCCGGCCAGCAGGGTGACGGCCGTCGCGCCCCAGTACAGGAGCGCCTTCGAGCGAGGCTTGTCCATTTCGGTCATCCCGCAGGATACCGAAGGTCCGCCGGCCCCGGCAAGGGCGCCGGGTCCGGAAGCGCGGGCGGGGCGTCGAGCAGCGCCTGTAACGCACTTTCCCGCTCCCGGGCCTCCTGCGCCGCGTCGGCCACCCGCATCGCCTCGAGCTTCCGCTGGTCCCGCCGCCGCTTGATCACGAAGAGCGGGAGCAGCAGGACGCCGAAGAGCCCCAGGGCCGCCGAGACATTCGTCACCACCGACAGCGCCCCGTACCGGCGCCGGGTCTGCTTCTTCCAGTGCTGCTCGAAGCCCTCGCCGGTCATGCCGTAGGCCTGCCGAACGGCCTTCTCAAACGAGCCAGTCGTCTTCCAGTACCCGAAAAACTGGGTCAGCCCGGTCGCCCCGCCGAGCTGCTCCAGTTCGCTGACCACCCGATAGGCGATGGCGTAGCTCCACCCGGCTTCCATGCCGCCGTGGGCGAAGCCGTCCTCGAGTGCGTCCAACGACGGCAGCGTGCGCCAGACCATCCCCAGTGAGGTCTCGAACACCTGCTCGCGCGTGAATTCGCCGGCGGCGACGCCGGCGTAGCCTTCGTCGAACCAGCGGGGCGGCAGCGGGCCCATGGCCTCGTGCAGCGCCAGGTGCGCCAGCTCGTGGCGCAACACGACCACCGGGTCGCCGGCATCGGAGCCGGCGCGGCTCCCCTGGAGGACGATGCGCCCCTCGTCGGGGATCGCGATGGCGGCGCCCCACTCGGGGGCCCCGGCGGTGCGGGCGCGAAAGTCGGCGGCGTCGCGGGCCAGCTCGATGCGCACCGGCGCCTGTGGCCGCGGCAACCCGGGAAACGTGTCCTGCGCCTGGGCCGCGCGCAGCAACGTGCGCGCGAGCCGGTCATCGCGCGGGGACGCCACGAGCGAAAAGCGCCCGGCCTGCAGCGTGAGGGAGTCGCCCACCGGCGGGGCCGCCTGCGCCGACAGCGCGGGCACCATGCGCCCGAGGCCGAACGCGGGCGCGGCCGCGAGCGCACCCGCGAACGCACCCGCGAGCGCCAGGATCAGCGCAGCGCGGGTGTGCCGCCCTGCTCCACCTCGACGATCACCTCGGCGCAGCGCTTCCCCCATGGGCTGAACTTGTTGGCCTCGGCGCCCGTGCGCCACGCCGCGACCGCGTCGCCCGGACGCCCCGCGAGCCAGTAGGTCCATCCGAGTTCATACCACGCCTGCAGCAGGTTGGGTCCGAGCTCGAGCGCCTTGTGGAAGAACCCTTCGGCATCGTCGTACATCGCGCGCTCACGATAGAGCTGCCCGAGATAGAGATGCGCGTAGAGCGTGGCCTTGCGGTCGCGGTCGCCCCGAATGGCCTGCCCGAGATGCTCGATGGCCGCGTTGGCGTCACCGCGCTTGAGACAGACGGCCCCCAATGTGGCGCGCGCGAGGGCATGCGTGCTGTCGCGCAGCAGCACGGCGTGCAAATGCTGCGTGGCGGCATCGAGCTGGTCCTGCTGCATGAGCGACCACCCGAGCAGCGTTTCCGCTTCGTTACTGCCGGGAGCCAGCTGGAGCGCCTTCCGCAGCGTGGCTTCGGCGCCCACGGGGTCGCCCAGCGACAGCTTCGACCACCCTTTCTCGATGAACGTGGAGGCCCCCAGATGGTCCACCCGCAGCGGCCCGGCGTTCGCCAGCGTCGTGGCGGCACCGGTGCTCGAGGGTCCCAGATGCTTCCACGTACCTGCGAGCGTCTTGACCTGCTCCTTGAGCGCCTGCGCCTCGCCGACCACCGCATCGACCTCCTTGTAGAGGGCGATGATCTGCTCCTTGAGCGCGTCCCGTTCGCCGCCGGCCAGTTCGCCGGCCGTCGCACGCGCCTGCGCGGTCGCCAGCGCGGTCTGGAGTTCAGCGAAACGGGCGGCCATCGAGGCGAGCGTGGACATGCGTCGAAGCTATCGGGTCGCCGCCAGCTGCTGCACCGCCCGCGCGATCGCCGCGCCCAGTTCCCCGAGCGGCACCACCACGTCTGCACCAGCCGCGGCGCGCGCGGCGTCGGGCATCCCGGCGATGACACAGCTCGCCGCCTCCTGCACGATCCCCACGCCTCCCGCGCGGCGAATCGCCGTCAGTCCCTCGGCGCCATCGCAGCCCATGCCGGTCATGACCACGCCCACACTGCGGGCGCCGAAGTGCTCGGCCACCGAGGCGAACAGCGGATCGGCCGCCGGTCGCACGCCCCAGCGCGGCGGCTCGTCGCTCAGGGCGAGCCGCACCCGATCGCCGCTCCGCTCGACCCGGAGGTGGCGTCCGCCCGGTGCGATATAGGCCACGCCCGCTTCGCATGGGGCGCCGTCGGTGGCTTCCTCGACCCGCAGCTGCGACTGCGCATGCAACCGACGCGCGAAGCTCGCGGTGAAGCCCGCCGGCATGTGCTGCGCAATCAGGACAGCCGTATCCCGCCATGCGGGGAGCGCCGGGACCACCTGCGCGAGAGCAGCTGGCCCACCGGTGCTGGCCGCCACCACCACCACCTGCCGCGGCGCCTGCACCACCGCGGGCGCCGGCGCGCGCGGCGTCGGCGTGGCCACCGTGGCGGCATACGCGGGGCGCGGCACGCGCAGCGTGGCAACCGCGGCCGCCCGCAGCGCCTCGAGCAGGCGTTCCCCGACCACCTCAAGATCGAGGCTGATGGCCCCCGACGGCTTGCGGACAAACTCCACCGCACCGGCCTCGAGCGCGCGCAGGGTCGCTTCGGCGCCGCCGTCGCTGCCGCCCGCGCTCAACATCACCACCGGGCGCGGGCACTCGGCCATGACGCGGCGCAGCGCCGACAAACCATCGAGGCCGGGCATGTCCACATCGAGCGTGATGAGATCCGGCGACAGCGCCTGCACCTGTCGGAGCGCGTCCTCGCCATCGCGCGCGGTCCCGACCACCTCGAACTCGCCGGTCGCGGTAACCACATCGCTGACGAGCCGACGCATGAACGCACTGTCGTCGACCACGAGCACGCGGCGGTGTACTTTCAGATCATCTGGGACGTGTTGCGCGAGCCCATGCAGCGGGCTCTGGAGGCGCT
>JAIEMN010000009.1 GCA_019752115.1 Gemmatimonadaceae bacterium | reverse complement strand
TCGTTCGGCGCCTTCGTCGAAATCGAGCCGGGCATCGACGGCCTCATTCACATCTCCGACATGTCCTGGACCAAGCGTGTCCAGCACCCGTCGGAAGTCGTGAAGAAGGGCGACGCCGTGGACGTGGTGATCCTCAACATCGACAGCGAGAACAAGCGCATCTCGCTCGGTCTCAAGCAGGCCGAGGAAGATCCGTGGCTTCGCATCGGTGAGACCTACCCGGTGGGCACCGAGCTCCCGGCCAAGGTCGTGCGCCTCATGGATAAGGGCGTCGTCATCGATCTCGGCAACGACATCGAAGGCTTCGTGCCCGTGAGCCAGCTGAACCCGGAAGGCACGGTTACGAACCCCGCCGATTTCGCGTGGGAAACGATGAACCTGAACACGCGGGTGCTCGAGGTCGATCCGATCCACCGCCGCATCGTGCTCACGGTGACGTCGGTGCCGGAAGAGCAGCCGCCCAAGCCGGCCGAGCCGAGCAAGGTGCACAGCTCGGAAGACGAGCTGGGTCTGTAAGCTCGCTTTGTGACAGTGCTGAAAACGAAGGCCCCGACAGCGATGCCGGGGCCTTCGTGTTTCTGTGATCTTGTGGCGCGATCCTCACAGGCGTTTCGGCACGGCTGCGGATGGGATGAGATGCTCAGCTCAGTGCGATCACGACTCGCCGGGATCGTCAGCCGTGCCCGGAGACCGAAAGTGAGCCGACCACATGAAGGTTGCGGTCGGAGCACACGTGGCAGAGACACGAAGGCAATCCATCGTCCGCGGTTCGCCAGCGCATTGAGCTGCCACACAAATCCACTCCCGCTAAGGCTCGTCCGCGAAACATCGAGCATATGGCCAAAAGAGAAATCATTTCGCATCAGTGTTCACAACCTGCAATTCGGCACTCTTGGGGATGGGACGAAGCGAACGCGGGGAACCTCATCAGATCAGCGGTCTAGCCAAGCTGAGCCATCCGCTCTTGAGGCGAGTCATCGAAAAGGCTTCGCCTTAAAGAAGTCGACAAAGCGCTGTTGCGACCTCGGCTGTGTGATAAATCGCTCTTGACATAATTCAGACTAGGGCGAATGGTTGCGCCGCCGCGGCGAGAGGAAATGCCCCTGCTCGGAACGTTTTTTCCATTTCTCTTGGGAGGTTTGTATGAGAAGGAATCTCTTTCGCCTGTTCGGCCTCGGCATCATCGCGATGGCGGCAAGCACCTCTGACGCGTCAGCGAAGGCATCGACCACGGCGCTGACCCCCTGTACAGACGCGTGTTTCAACCAATACATCGAGTGCCTGCAGTGGCACTCTGCCGGAGAGTGTTCGCAGGTGTGGTCGATTTGCACGAAGCTTTGTGGAGATACGTGATCTTTGAATTGTGTTGCGAATCCGTGCCTAGACTCTTCGGCCAGCGCTAACGGATTCTAGACCAAGTACATCATGGCGGGATCGGCACATGTAGCCGGTCCCGCCGCGATATCGGCGAGTCAATTGACTATCTCCTGATGCGAGGGATGTGATCGTGCGTAGTCGACTCGAGAGTGCCACTAATGTGGTGCTGATCGCTGGCGTCATTGTCGCTATCTGGACGATGCTCAAACCAACTGGCGATCCTCTCAGGCTTGAACTGACGAAGGTGGACTCACCGCTATACGAGAAGGCGCTCGAACTCGCCGAGATTCCAGAGAGTTCGCATTCCAAGCTGCTCGTAGTCTCGGACTATCAGTGTCCAGGGTGTCGTGCGATCGAGCCGACGCTCGACTCAATCGCGCGTCGAGGTGCTACTAGCATTGGCGTTATCCATCTTCCACTCAATCAGCATCGGCGCGCCTTTGACGCGGCACGACTCGCGGAGTGCGCCAGGAACGCGGGGAGATTCCGCGAAGTGCACACTCGACTGTTCGAGAGACAGGCGGACCTAGATACGCTTGATCTGCTCTCGCTCCTGTCTCCTACTGACGAAGCGACGCGACATTGCTTTGAAGCAAATAGCAGTGCCGACGTTGTGAAGGCACATACGGACTTGGCTACTCAGCTTCACGTCTCGGCGACCCCTACGATAATCATCAACGGTCGGCGCCTAAGTCGACTGCCTTCGAAGGATGAGCTAATACGACTGTTAGCAGATTAAGTTTGCCCGGGATTCCGGGAAACATCACTTCGAGAGAAGCTGGAATCATGGAAACCGGCTCACGGTTCTCGCCAGATGTACACGAGCGGGCTGCCCAGGTGGTCCTCGAGCAGGCGGATGAGCATGGAGCCCAGTGGGCTGCGATTCGGTCGGTAGCGGGCAAGATCGGCTTCTCAGGGACGCGCCGCGAAAGTCGGTCCACCGGCGCGATCGGGATCTCGGTACCCAGCCGGGATTAACGACCTACGATCAGGCGCTGGAACGAGCGTAGACGCCCCCGTCGGGCACACCGTCGGAAACTAGATGGCAGCGTTGGTGGGTCTCGGGAGGAAGATCCGTTGCGGCAGGTTCCCGAGGCTTTCGTGCGACCGAGCGGTGTTGTATCCGTACCGCAACTTTTCGCTGACGACACGTACCCCTGCGAGTGAAATTAACAACCACATATCGAGCACCTCCTCCCGAAAGCTGCGGTTGAACCGCTCGATGTGGGCGTGCTGATTTGGTTTCCAGGGGCCGATGTAGGCGAGCGTGAGGCCGTGCACAGTACACCATGCTCGCACGGCTTCGCCGATACACCCCGGGCCGTTGTCGCCGCGCAACTGCCGCGGCGCGCCATGCTGTGCGACGAGATCGTTGAGAACGTCGACCACGCGAGTGACTTTGTTAATGATCGTCCGATTCTCCCCACCGGTGATTGGTTCAAAGTCCCTACTCCGTGAAGATCACCGCTCCTCGTGAGCCGTGACAGTCGACCGCACCAACCCGGCTTTGCGCTTCTCTCGGAGCCGGTACGAGTCGCCCTTGATGTGGATCGTGGTGGCGTGATGCAGGAGTCGGTCGAGGATGGCGCTGGCGATGACGGCATCGCCGAAGACATCACCCCACGCGCCGAGGCTCTGATTGCTGGTCGGGAGGATCGCCCCGCGCTCGGAGCGTCGGCTGACGAGCTGGAAGAAGAGATTCGCCACATGCCGATCAATCGGGATGTAGCCGATCTCATCGATGATCAGCAGCTTCGGTTGGGTGAGCAGCTTGAGCCGTTCGTCGAGGCGATTCTCGTAGAGCGCCTTGCCCAGCGTGGTGATGATCGCCGTCGCCGTCGCAAACATCACGCGGAGCCCGGACGACACGCTTCCAGACCGAGCGCGACGCTGAGGTGCGTTTTGCCGACGCCTAGGTGTAGATGCTAAGGAGGTTGTTCACAGGGGATAGCAGTTACAAGCTGAGGTTGTCGAGGCCGTCACTCACAACCGCCAGAGCCTCCATGAACACCCACAAAAATGCCCGCCTCATCGCGTGGGCGCGACAGGAGATCGTGACCCGCGTGGAGGCGGGCGAGACGCAGGGCGCCATCGCCGCGGCGCTGGGCGTCTCGCGCGAGACCGTGAACAAGTGGTACCGCCGCCTGTCCCAGGCCGCGGAGCCGGCGCAGGCGGCCCCGGATCGCTCCTCACGCCCACAGACGTCACCGACGCGACTGCGACGTACGAAGCGGCGTCAGATCCGCAAAGCCCGTGAGAAGCGCTGGAGCAACCCGCGCATCGCGCAGCACCATGACATTCCGCTGTCGACCGTCACGGCCGAACTGCGTCGCCAGGGGCTGAACACGCTCGCCGCCCTCGAGCTGCCACGGCAGGTCGTGCGGTATGAACGGCCGCGGCCCGGAGAGCTGGTCCATCTCGACATCAAGAAGCTGGGGAAGATCGGGCGCGTCGGCCACCGGATTCACGGCAATCGCCGCACGCGGGTGACGGGCATCGGGTGGGAGTTCCTGCACGTCGCCATCGCCGATCACTCGCGCCTGACGTACGCCGAGGTGTTGCCCGACGAACTGGGCGAAACGACGGCCGCGTTCTTCGTGCGGGCCGTCGCCTGGTTCGCCAGCCACGGCATCACGGTCGAGCGGCTCCTGACGGACAACGGCAGCGCGTACCGCTCGCTGACCTTCGCCACCACGTGTCTTGAGCTCGGGATCAGTCAACGCCTTACTCGCGCCTACCGGCCCCAAACCAACGGCAAAGCCGAACGTGTGATCGGTACCCTGCTCACCGATTGGGCCTACGCGCGGGCCTTCGGACGCTCGTACTTGCGCACCCGCGCCCTCGACGACTACCTGCTCTTCTACAACTTTCAACGACGTCACAGCGCGCTGTACTATCTTCCCCCAGCCTCACGCCTACCTGCTGCGCTGTGAACAACGTCCATAGCAATTACATCTAGAGCACGCAGCGCATGCATCGCACAGGCAACTAGACCTGGCGCACCCTATCGCGACTCTTTTGCGAGGTACGCCGACGCTTGTCTTAAAAATCGCTTTCTCTCGGTTGAGCACCTCGACCTCGCGCTCGAGCCGACGGTTCTCTTCATACAGCGTCTCGCTACTCGGCGCGGCGCCGCGCCTCCGGATCCCGCTCGCGCACCAACGCGCGCAACTGATCCACGGTTACGTCGAACTCGCGCCCGACCTGCGCGAGCGGCACGCCTGGCTCGCGCCTCTCGTCCATCCGGACCGCCTCACGCTTGAACTCGTCGCCAAAAGTCCGGCGTGACTGGCGACCGCCTTGCTGATTCCGTTTCGTGAACTGCCGCTCGATGTAAACTAGGGAGAGGTAGTAGTCCACGAAATCGCGTCAAATCCACCGCACGTAAACGTGGCCGGAGTCGACCTGTGTCTGCGCCCCGTGCGCGGTTATGGACGAGCGAGGTCGCTGTTTTCGTGCGCGTCACCTGCAGCAGTGCCACGGACCTATGAAATAGCACAATCCGGCGCAAAAGTGGCGCTCCAACGGCTCGTTCGCGCTAACGTTCCCACAATGCCTGGATGCCGGGTCGCAATCGTAAGAAATCAACTAGGCTCTACCTTAGCGACTCGCGCTCGTCGTTACCATCCTCGGAAAGCGTGGACAAGGCGAGAGATGCGACAAAGCACTTGTCGCGACAGCCGCGAAGGTTTGCAAAGCTGCAGAGATCCAGTAGCGTGATCCGCCGAGGCTCGACTTGGTGGCGATCGCTTTGCGAAGAGCCGATGCAGACGCGCAACCGCCGTTCCACTCGGCCCCTTCAGCGCTAACAGAGGGGAGGACTAACTGCGTATGCTTCCAAGTCGGTCACAATAGGAACTGAAGAATCACGTATCGGAAACAGGAGTCGGTCCACTCGCCTGAGACTTCGAAGGACGGCGAAGTGCACTTCCCATCTTGGAAAAGACGCGAAGGTCTACCGATAACTGTAGCGGCTGCGCGACACCTGAGGGGGCATCGCCTCCACCAAACAAGAGCGCAGGTACAGACGATGCCACTCTCGGTTCAAGAGGGCCGACGCCGACTAACGTCCGACGATAAGCCCTGGCGAATCATCAGCGGTAGCCGCCGAATCCCCACCCCGCGCCCGACGACTCGGTCCGCCAAGAGTTCGTTCGGAACGGGAGTGGGAGCGGAAGCCCGCCAACGCCAATACGAGGAAGGACATTACAAAGAGAACGGTAGTAGCAGCTACCCTCAACGCGGACGCCTTGAACTGCGCCTCCTGCTGCGTACTCACAATCGTTTTCAGTTGTAAGGCATCGAGCAGGAAAACCACGAATGATGCTGCCAGGACGGCTGCAAATATCCCCGAGAACACACCCACGGTTTTGGACATGCCGCCACTCTCTAGCGAGCGGGACATTACAAGCAAAAGTAGCAGGCCTAGGAACGGAAGTAGAAGCACCGCCGAGAGCGCTCCGGCGGCATAGAATCGCCACTGAATATTCGAGAACTGCAACGGCCACAGCTGGGAGCCGGCCTGCACGAACGGCACGACAATCAGCAGGATGGCGCCCAGGAACAGGACGCGACGCAGGGACGGATCGTCGTGCAGATCGAGGAAATCAGACATGGAGACTTGGGGGTGACGTCAGGAAGGAATGAAGACTCAATACCCGGGGACCATGCAAACGACGTTCCAGCGAGCTCAGCCGAAACAAGCTCAGCCTGCGGGGCCCGCGTGCCAGCAGTGTGACAATGTAGCAGGACGGCGTGAGGAACGCTTCAGCTCGAGCGGGTGGCGGCCGATACACGGCTTTGTCCCGTGTTTCGCCCGGCATGGTCCGAATTGGCCGGGAGCGAAGGACCTCCGACGCAGGAGGACGCGGCCACGCTTCATGTTCGTTGCTGAGGATTGAATCCCATATGATCAAGACGAGCCGTCTGACCCTGCTCGCCATCGCGTTTGCTGTCACTGGCCCCTTCGTCCGCACGGCTCAGGCCCAGGACGAGAAGGTCTACCCCATCGCTGAAGTCACCGACAAGCCGAAGTTCGCCTCGTCGATCCGCGCCGCGGAGCTGATCCAGCAGTCGTATCCGGCCGACCTCAAGTCGCGCGGTGTCGGCGGCATGGTCGAGCTCCAGTTCGTCGTGGACTCGAAGGGCAAGGTGGATCCGGCCTCGGTCGAAGTCGTGGATGCGACGCAGACGGCCCTGGGTGAAGCGGCCAAGCGCGTGGTGGCCAAGCTGGACTTCCAGCCGGGCAAGGTGAACGGCGCGGCGGTGAAGACGAAGGTGGTGCTGCCGATCATCTACAAGCCGCAGTAATCAACGCGGCAACGCATAGCCCGGAGGGATTCCTCCGCGGCGCTCCAAAACGCCGATCCGATTGGGTCGGCGTTTGGCGTTTCGGGGACGGCGACCGTCCCCCTGCGCCGTTCCACGTGCTAGCTTGTCGCGCCATGAGCCAGTCATCCACCATGCGCGACAAGCTCGATCGGCTGTCGCAGGCCCGCGAGGCCGCGGAACAGGGCGGGGGCGCCGCGCGCGTCGCCCAGCAACATGCCAAGGGCAAGCTCTCGGCGCGCGAGCGCCTGGACGTCCTGCTCGACGAAGGCTCCTTCGTGGAGATCGACCGCTTCGTCACCTCGCGCTCCCTCGCACCGGGCGAGGCCCCGATCTACGGCGATGGGGTCGTGACCGGGCACGGTCGCATCGAAGGGCGCATGGTCTATGTCTTCTCGCAAGACTTCACCGTATTCGGCGGGTCGCTGTCCGAAGCGCATGCGGCCAAGATCTGCAAGATCATGGATCTCGCGGTCAAGAACGGCGCCCCGGTGATCGGGCTCAATGACTCGGGCGGCGCGCGCATTCAAGAAGGCGTGGTCTCGCTCGGCGGCTATGCCGACATCTTCCTGCGCAACACGCTCGCGTCCGGCGTCATTCCGCAGATCTCGGCCATCCTGGGCCCGTGCGCCGGTGGCGCGGTGTACTCACCGGCCATCACCGACTTCATCTACATGGTGCGCGGCACGAGCTACATGTTCGTGACGGGTCCCAACGTCGTGAAGACGGTGACGCACGAAGACGTCACCATGGAGCAGCTCGGCGGCGCCGACACGCACGCCGGCACAAGCGGCGTCGCGCACTTCGCCTGCGACTCCGAGCTTGCCTGCCTCCAGCACATCCGGGACCTCTTCCGCTATGTGCCCAGCAACAACGTCGATGATCCACCGCGCGGTCGCGGCACCGATCCGCGCGACCGACGCGACGAGTCGCTCCTCAGCATCGTCCCCGACAATCCGAACAAGCCGTATGACATGCACGAAGTCATCGGCCGTATTGTCGACGACGGCCACTTCTACGAAGTGCAGCCGGATTATGCGCCGAACATTCTCGTCGGCTTCGCGCATCTCGGCGGCTTCAGCGTGGGCATCGTGGCCAATCAGCCGGCCGTGCTCGCCGGCGTGCTCGATATCAACGCGTCCATGAAGGCCGCCCGCTTCGTGCGCTTCTGCGACTGCTTCAACATCCCCATTCTCACCATTGAGGATGTGCCCGGGTTTCTCCCCGGCGTGGCGCAGGAACACAACGGCATCATCAAGCACGGCGCCAAGCTGCTGTATGCCTACTGCGAAGCGACCGTGCCCAAGCTCACCGTGATCACGCGCAAGGCCTACGGCGGCGCGTATGACGTCATGAGCTCCAAGCACATCCGCGGCGACTACAACATTGCGTGGCCGACGGCCGAAATCGCCGTCATGGGTCCGAAGGGCGCGGTGGAGATTCTCTACCGCAAGGAGATCGCCGAGGCCGAGGATCCACAGGCCGCGCTGGACGCCCGCGTGGCGGAGTACACCGAGAAGTTCGCGAATCCCTACATCGCCGCCGCGCGTGGCTACGTCGATGACGTGATCGACCCGCGCGACACGCGCCCGCGCCTCATCGAGGCGCTCGAATCGCTGCGCGGCAAGCGGGACAAGAATCCGCCCAAGAAGCACGGCAACCTTCCGCTCTGAGCCTGCCCATGTTCACGAAGGTGCTGGTTGCCAATCGCGGCGAGATCGCACTGCGCGTCATTCGCGCGTGCCAGGAGTTGGGCGTCAAGACGGTCGCTGTGTACTCCGAGGCTGACGCGCACGCGCCGCATGTGCGCGAAGCCGACGAGGCCGTGCTCGTGGGACCGCCGCCGTCGAGCCAGAGCTACCTGCTCGGCGACAACCTCATCGCGGTGGCCAAGCGCGTTGGCGCCGAGGCCATTCACCCCGGCTACGGCTTTCTCTCCGAGCGCGCGTGGTTTGCGCGCGCCGTCCGCGAAGCCGGGTTGGTCTTCATTGGCCCGCCGGCTGAGGCCATCGAAGCCATGGGCTCGAAGACGGCGGCGCGTCAGCTCGCGATCGCGGCCGGTGTCCCCGTCGTGCCCGGCAACACGGAGGGCGTGAAGGATGCCGACGAGGCCATCGCGATTGCCGAGACCTACGGCTTTCCCGTGCTGCTCAAGGCGGCGGCCGGCGGCGGCGGGAAGGGCATGCGCGTCGTTCGAAGCAAGGACGAGCTGTCCGCCGCCCTCGACAGTGCCCGCCGCGAAGCCAAGAACGCCTTTGGCGATGACGCGGTGTATCTCGAGAAGTACATCGAAGGCCCGCGACACGTCGAGATCCAGGTACTGGCCGACCAACACGGCACGGTGCTGCATCTCGGCGAACGCGAATGCTCGGTGCAGCGTCGGCATCAGAAGATGATCGAGGAAGCCCCAAGTGTTGCCGTCTCGCCGGAACTGCGCGCGCGCATGGGCGCGACCGCGGTGGCCGCCGCGAAAGCAGCCGGCTACGTCAATGCGGGCACCTGTGAGTTCCTCCTCGACAAGGACGGGCAGTTCTACTTCCTCGAGATGAACACGCGCATTCAGGTGGAGCATCCGGTCACCGAGCTCGTGATGGGGCTGGATTTGGTGCAGTGGCAGATCCGCATCGCGGCGGGGGAGAAACTGCCGTTCGCGCAGAAGGACTTCGCGCCGCGCGGATGGGCCATGGAGTGCCGGATCACCAGTGAGGACCCGACGAACGGCTTTCTGCCGAGCACCGGGCGGATCGAGTACCTCCACCTGCCCAGCGGCCCCGGCGTGCGATGGGACGGCGGCGTGGAGGCGGGGAGCACCATCGGGCTCCACTACGACCCCATGCTCGCCAAACTCATCGTGCATGCCCCCACGCGCGCGCTGGCGATCGCGCGCATGCGGCGCGCCCTGCTCGAACTCACGATCGACGGGATCGAGACATCGCGCGGCTTTCATCTGCGCGTGATGGATCACCCGGACTTTCAGCGCGGCGACATCAGCATTCAGTGGCTGGAGCAGAATCTGCCGGCGCTCACCGGGCCACGCGCCGACGCGTCCGCGCTCGAGCTCGCGGCCATCGCTGCGGCGCTGGTCGCGCACGAAGAGCGCACGAGCGGCCACAGCGCGGCACCTGTGGCCGGGGCGGCACCAGTCACGAGCGCGACGTCCGGTCCCTCGTGGGCCGCGGTCGCACGCCGTGAGGGGCTGCGCGCCACGTGAAGCGACGTCCGGCACGCGTGCCTCGCCGCACGGCCCAGCCAGCGCCCAGCGAAGAAGCCGTCGCCACGTTGACCATCGACCGCCTCGCGGCCGGTGGCGACGGCGTCGGACGCCTCGATGGCCTGGCGGTCTTCGTGCCGCGCACCGCCCCCGGCGATACCGTGCAAGTGGCATATCGGGTGCACGGGCGGCTGGGGCGGGGGCGCGTCCTCCAGACGCTCACGCCATCGGCAGACCGTATAGCGCCCGCCTGTCCGCATTACGTTGCCGACGCGTGCGGGGGCTGCCAGCTGCAGCATCTCAACGCCGATGCCCAGCGCACAGCACGCCGCCAGATCGTGCAGGAGACGCTCGCCCGGCTCGCGCGTCGTGACGTACCGCTGCCGACGCTCACGTCGGACATTCAGTGGGGCTATCGAGGGCGCCTGACGCTCACGATTCAGCAGCGTGGCGGCCGATGGATCGGCGGACTGCACGCGCACGACGATGCGAAGCGGATCTTTGCGTTGGAGCAGTGCCCGATCGCGCACCCGGACCTCGTCGCCGCCTGGCATCATGTGCGCTCCCGCCTGCGGCTGCAGGCCATGCCGCTCGCCAACACGTTGCGGCTAAGTCTCCGCCTCGATGCCGGCGACGACGGCCGCGGGGTGGCGGTCGTGGTGCAAGGCGGGCTGGCCTGGCCCTCCGCCGCCGCGTTTGCCGAAGCGGTGATGGTCACGCCGAAGGACGGTTCCGCGCCGCCCATCACGGCCGTGTGGTGGACGAATGAGGCGGGGCAGACCACCTGGTGCGGCGGTCGCGCTCGCACGGAGACGCCCCTGGCCGACGAGACCGCCGCCGACCCGACGTCGACGAGCGACGGCGCCGAGTTCGCCCCGAGTGCCACGGAAGCCCTGGCCTTTGCGCAGGTGAACCCGACCGTTGCCGACGCGCTGCGCGCGCGCGTGCTGGCCGCGGTGATGCAGTTCGCGCCGCGCCGCGTCCTCGATGCCTATGCCGGTACGGGGCCGCTGGCGGAGGCGCTGGCGCTCGCCGAGGTGGACGTCCTGGCGATCGAGGCCGACCGCGCGGGCGCGAAGGCGGCCGTGGCGCGACTCGAGCCGCACGACCTCGCGATCCGTAAGCGGGTCCGCGTCGTGTGCGATCTCGTGGAGCGGGCGCTGCCCGCGCCAACCGCGCGGGATCTGCCCGAGGTCGTCGTCGTCAATCCGCCTCGGCGCGGCGTGGATGCGCGAGTCACGACGTGGCTCGAGGCGGTGTCCGACACGGTGCGGGGCATTGTGTACATCAGTTGCAACCCGGCGACGCTAGCGCGCGATCTCGCGCGCCTCCCCGGATGGCGCATCGCCAGCGTCGAATGCTTTGACATGTTTCCGCAGACCGCACACGTGGAGACCGTGTGCGTCCTGCGCCGGACGACCGACCCAGAGGGTGCATGAAGTACATCGTGGACGTGAACGGCGAACGGATCACCGTGGACCTGGATGGCACGCACGCCGAGGTCAATGGCGTCCGGCACGAAGTGGCACTGTCGGCGGTGCCCGGGACACCGGTGCGCCTCGTGCGCCTCGGTGAGCAGGTCCACCGGGTCACTGCGCGCCGCGGCGCCGGTCGTGGACAATGGGTGCTCGATGTGGATGGGCAGCGCGTGGCCGCCGAGGCGCTGGACGAGCGGATGCGCGCGATTCGCGATCTCACCGCCGCGTCGGAGGCGGCGTCCGGTCCGGCGCCCCTCATTGCGCCGATGCCGGGGCTCGTGGTGCGAGTTGCCGTCGGGGTGGGCGACGAGGTGGCTGCCGGGCAGGGGCTCGTCGTGATCGAGGCGATGAAGATGGAGAACGAACTGCGCAGCCCGTCGGCCGGCGTGGTGACGGCGGTGAAGGCCGTGCCCGGTCAACCAGTGGAAAAGGGGGCCGTGCTCGTCGAGCTCGGCCCCCTGGCTGGCTGATCCATCGCTGGCGCCCCCGGCGGTCCCGGGGGTGTCGCCTTACGCGGCCGGCGCGTTCCGGCGCATGCGGTTCACACCCTTGATGACGAGGAACAGGGTGAAGGCCACGATCAGAAACGTGAGGATCTGATTGAGGAACGTGCCGTAGGCCAGGACCGGCGCGCCGGCCTTTTTGGCGTCGGCCAGGGTCGCAAACGGCCCGCCCGAGAGGGCGACGAAGCGGTTGGTGAAGTCGATGCCGCCGGTGAGCAGTCCGACCACCGGCATGATGATGTCATTCACCATGCTGTCGACGATCTTCTGAAAGGCCCCGCCGATGACCACGCCGATGGCGAGGTCCATGACGCTGCCCTTCATGGCGAATTCCTTGAACTCCGACATCATCGACATGGCCAATCCCTGGCTGAAAGGTGGAGAGTGGGCCCGCCGTCGGACCGACCCGTAGCGGCAGAGTGCGCCCCGGACCAGCGGTTGGCAAGGCATGGCGGGGTCCGGTGAGGTCGCCCCGCGGCCCCGCGGCTGGGCTGAGCCTGTGTCCCAGCTCCCGCGAGAAGGTCCAACCCTTGGATTGACAGCGACTTCAAGGCTGAGTAAGCTACGAGTCTGTCCCGTTTTCCCGGGATTTTTGCTTCTTTTTTCGCCGCTACCCGTCGGAGACCTGGCGACAGGTCGCACCGGCAGCCATTCGGCAGCCTTTTCATCACGCACCGCCACCCGGTTGCCGGGTCGGCGTAATTCGTACGGATCACGTCAGCATGAAGACCTACAGCGCGACCCCGAAGGATATCGACCGTCGGTGGTACATCGTCGACGCGGAAGGAATGGTCCTGGGCCGGCTCGCGTCGGAAGTCGCGAAGATCATCCGCGGCAAGCACAAGCCCATGTACACGCCGCACATGGACACGGGTGACTTCGTCATCGTGATCAATGCGTCCAAGGTGCAGGTCACCGGTCGCAAGGCGGAGCAGAAGACCTATTTCAGCCACACCGGCTACATGGGTCACGAAAAGCACACGCCGTTCGCGTCGGTGCTCGCCAAGCACCCGGAGCGCATCATCGAGAAGGCGGTCTACGGCATGCTGCCGAAGACGGCGCTGGGTCGTCAGGTGCTCCGCCGCAAACTGCGCGTGTTCGCCGGTGCCGAGCATCCGCATATCGCGCAGAACCCGGCCAAGCTCACCTTCGAAACCGCCGAGGCCAAGTAATGTCGGAACAGATTCAGGCCGTCGGCCGTCGCAAGGAGGCGGTGTGCCGCCTCTACCTCACGCCCGGCTCGGGCAAGTGGGATGTCAACGGCCGGACGCTGGGTGATTACTTCCCGCGCCCGACGCTCGTGTCGGCCATTCAGCAGCCGTTCACGCTCACCGACACGCTCGGCCGCTTCGATGTGAAGGCCGTGCTCGATGGCGGTGGCATGTCGGGTCAGGCGGGCGCGGTGCGGCTCGCCGTGGCGCGCGCCCTCGTCAAGCTCGACGAGAGCAACCGCAAGAAGCTTCGCGAGTTCGGCCTCCTCACGCGCGACGCGCGCGAGGTCGAGCGCAAGAAGCCGGGCCGCGCTGGCGCCCGCAAGCGCTTCCAGTTCTCCAAGCGCTAATCGACACCGCCCGGCGCCTCGTGCGCCGGGCCGTCGAGCAGCACCGGGCTTCGGCCCGCATCTCACACGCCGTCTGAGCCCTTCGCGGGTGCCGCGCTCCCCGAGCCGGTCGCGCAGGGCCACGACGACGGCGGACGAATTCTCAACCTCACGCACTACACCACATGTCGAGTCCGTCCCTCGAGCAGCTGCTCGCCGCGGGCGTCCACTTCGGGCACCAGACCCGTCGCTGGAACCCCAAGATGCGCCGGTTCATCTTCGCCGAGCGCAATGGCATTCACATCATCGACCTGCAGAAGACGCTCCGCCAGATCGAACTGGCGCAGAAGCTCGTCCGCGAGGTCGTCCTGCGCGGCGAAAACGTCCTCTTCGTCTGCACCAAGCGCCAGCTGGCCGCCATCGTCCGTGACGAGGCCGCGCGCTGCGGCGGCATGTTCGTCACCGAGCGCTGGCTCGGCGGCATGCTGACCAACTACCAGACGGTCAAGAAGCAGGTCAAGAAGCTCAAGGAGCTCGAGGCCGGCAGCGAAGACGGCTCGCTCGCGAACTACACGAAGAAGGAACAGCTCCTCATGTCGCGTCAGCGCGAGAAGCTGTCCAAGTACCTCTCGGGCATCAAGACGATGAACCGCCTCCCGGGGCTGCTGTTCATCATCGACTCGAAGAAGGAGCGCATCGCCGTCTCCGAGGCCAACAAGCTCGGTGTGCCGATCGTCGCCATCGTCGACACGAACGCCGATCCGGACCTCATCACGGTGCCGATCGCCGGTAACGACGACGCGATCCGTTCGGTGGAGCTGATCACGAAGGTCATCGCCGACACGATCGACGAGGCGCGCCGCGAGGCGCCGGCCCGTCCGTCGGAAGAAGAGCAGGAGACCTACACGTTCTCGAGCGATCGTGGCGCGGAGCGTGCCGACCGTGGCGATCGTCGCGATCGCGGCGGTGACCAGGGCGGCCGCGGTGGCGACCGTGGCGGAGACCGCGGCGGCCGTCCGCGCCGTCGTCGGGCCAAGCCCGAGGCGATCGCCGCCCGCCTGAAGCCCGGCGCTGATGCGCCCGCGGGCGACGAAGGCGAGCCGAGCGCCGAGTAAGGCCCGGCGGACCCCTCGCAGGAACGCGACGCCGCCGGGTTGATTCCGGCGGCGTTTGTGTAGGACGCAGTAGCTGACGCAGTACCTTTCGCAGGCATCCAGACACGTCCCGATAGACAGGAAGAATCGATGAGCACCCCGATCACGGCCAAGGCCGTCGCGGAACTCCGCCAGCGCACCGGCGCCGGCATGATGGATTGCAAGAAGGCGCTCGAAGAGAACAACGGCGATATGGACGCCGCGGTCGAGTACCTCCGCAAGAAGGGCATCGCGAAGGCCGAGAAGCGCGCCGACCGCTCCACCAGCGAAGGCATCGTCGGCGGTGAGGTGTTCAACAACGGCCAGTCGGCCGGCCTCGTCGAAGTCGCCTGCGAAACTGACTTCGTGGCGCGTAACGAAGACTTCGGCAAGATCGTCGCCTCGCTCGTCGCGCATCGCGTGGCGTCGACCGCGGCCGACATCGACGCGTTCCTCGCCGAGCCGATGACCGGCAGCCCGAACGAGTCGGTGGCCGAGTACGTGAAGGCCGCGGCCGCCAAGACGGGCGAAGCCGTCAACATCAAGCGCACCGTGCGCTTCGATGCGGGCGCGACCGGCCTCGTCGGCATGTACCGCCACCACAACGGCAAGCTCGCCACGCTCGTGCAGATCACCGCGTCCTCGGCCGAGGTCGCGCAGCATGAGGCGACGGCGGAGCTCGTGAAGTACATCGCCGAGCACGTCGCCGCGGCGGCCCCGATCGCCGTCGATCGCACCGGCGTTCCCGCCGAGAAGATCGAGAGCGAGCACCGCATCGGCCTCGAGCAGGCGCGCGAAGCGGGCAAGCCCGAAGCGATGCTCGAGAAGATCGCCACCGGCAAGGTCGAGGCGTTCCTCAAGGACGTCACGCTCTTGCCGCAGGCGTGGGTCCGCGACCCGGCCCAGACGATCGCGCAGCTCGTCGCCGAGCATGGCAAGAAGGCGGGCGGCACGATCACGGTCGACAAGTTCGCGCGCCTGCAGCTCGGCGCCGAGTGACCCCGATGAGCGCCAGCGAGGGCGAGCCCCTCAAGTTCCGGCGCATTCTCCTCAAGCTCTCCGGCGAAGCCCTCGCCGGGGAGCGTGGGGTGGGGTTCGATTTTGATCGCATCGGCTTCTTTGCCGATCAGATCGTGGATGTGGCGCGCATGGGCGTCGAACTCGGGCTCGTGATCGGCGGTGGCAACATCGTCCGCGGCTCGCAGCTCTCGCAGATGGGCATGGACCGCGTGGGCGCCGACTACATGGGCATGCTCGGCACCGTCATCAACGCGATGGCGCTGCAGGACGTGCTCGAGAAGAAGGGGCTCGATACCCGGGTCATGACGGCGATCCGCATGGAAGAACTGGCGGAGCCGTACATCCGCCGCCGGGCGCTGCGCCACTTCGAGAAGGGGCGCACCGTCATTTTTGCCGCCGGCACCGGGAACCCGTACTTTTCCACGGACACGGCCGCCGTCCTGCGGGCCATCCAGATCAAGGCCGACGTCATCATCAAGGCGACCAGCGTTGATGGCGTCTACTCGGCCGATCCCAAGAAGGACCCGAACGCCACGATGTACGAAACGATCAGCTACCGCGACGTCATGCTCGAGGAGCTGCGCGTGATGGACCAGACGGCCATCACGCTGTGCAAGGAGAACCAGTTGCCACTGGTTGTCCTCAACCTCCACCGCCCGGGCGCCATCGCACGTGCCGTCCGGGGCGAACGCGTAGGGACACTGGTTTCATGAGCACCATTGCGCAGTTTCTCAAGGACGCCAAGGGTCACATGGAGAAGGCCATCGAGAACTCGAAGCGTGAGTTCTCGGGCATTCGCTCGGGCAAGGCGTCGCCCAACATGCTCGACGTGGTGAAGGTCGAGGCGTACGGCTCGTTCGTACCGCTCAACCAGGTTGCGTCGGTCTCGGCGCCCGAGCCGCGCATCCTCCTCGTCACGCCGTTCGACAAGGGGCAGGCGAAGGCCATCGAGAAGGCGATCCGGGAATCGGATCTCGGCCTCGATCCGGCGCATCAGGGGGGCGTGATCCGCGTGCCGCTGCCCAGCATGAACGAGCAGCGTCGCAAGGAGCTGGTGAAGGTCCTCCACAAGCTCGCCGAAGACGGGCGCATCGCGATCCGTCATGCGCGCACCGAGGCGCGCGACAAGGTGAAGAAGCTCGATGGCGTGTCGGAAGACGACAAGAAGCACGCCGAGAAGGACCTGCAGAAGGCGCATGATGAGTTCATCGCCAAGCTGGACGGCCTCCTGAAGGCGAAGGAAGCCGAAATCATGGAGGTGTGAGCCTCCTCGTGGACGGACCGGTTCCGCGCCACATCGCCATCATCATGGATGGCAATGGCCGATGGGCTCGCGCGCGTCACATGCCGCGGCCCTTCGGCCATCGTGCTGGGATGAAGGCCGTCCGCGCCGTCGTGGAGGGCTGCCTGGAGGCGGGCGTCGAGTGGTTGTCGCTCTTCGCCTTCTCGCAGGAGAATTGGCAGCGCCCCGAGCAGGAAGTCTCGGCGTTGATGCTGCTGCTCGAGGAATACATCGCCCGCGAAGCCGCCGAATTGCGCGCGCAGGGCGTGTGCGTGCGGGTGCACGGCGATCTCGAGCGCCTGAGTCCGGCCGCGTCCAGTGCCGTGCAGCGCGTCATGCGCGACACCGCCGGCGGCACGAAGCTCGGGCTCAATCTGTTCATTTCGTATGGCGGGCGGGCTGAGCTGGTTCGGGCCACGCGCCTGATTGCGGCGGATGTGCAGGCCGGAACGCTCACCCCCGACGCCATCGACGAAGACACCATCCGGCGGCGGCTGTACACCGCCGAATGCCCCGATCCCGATCTCCTGATCCGGACGTCGGGGGAGCAGCGGCTGTCGAATTTTCTGCTCTGGCAGGTCGCGTATGCGGAGATCTACATCGCCGACGCGCTCTGGCCGGACTTCGATCAGGCTGCCTTGCAGTTGGCCATTCAAGATTTTCAACGCCGCGATCGCCGCTTCGGCAAGGTGACCACCTGATGTCGCACCCCGCGTGAACGAACTCGGACGTCGCGTCATCGTGGCGCTGATTGGCGCCCCCATTGCCCTCGGGGTCATTTGGTTGGGCGACTACGCGTTGGCCACGCTCGTGGCTGGTCTCGCGGCGCTGGGCGCGTGGGAGTTCTATCGCATTGCCACGGCGGGCGGCTCCACCCCGATGAGCGGCGTCGGCATCGTGCTCGCGGCCGCGTTGCCGCTCGTCGTGCACGCGCAGGTGCTGGGGCTCGTCCAGGTACATCCGGTGGTGGCCGTCCTCGCGATCATCGCGGTGCTGGCCCTCGCGATCTGGCTGCGTGGTGTGGACCGCCGCCCCCTCGGCGCGGCCGCCACCACGGTCTTCGGCGTGCTCTATACCTCGGCCACGCTCTCCTTCGCGTATGCGCTGCGTTATCACAACTACGCCGTTGGCAACACCGCCGGCGCATTGGCCGTGATCGTGCCGGTGCTGCTGACCTGGGCGAGCGATACCGGCGCCTACTTCAGCGGGCGTCTGATTGGCGGGCGCAAGCTCATTCCCTCGGTGAGCCCCGGCAAGACGGTGGCGGGCGCCGTGGGCGCCCTGGTGTTCACCGTGGCGGTCACGTGGGTACTCGTGCATCAGGTGCTCGTGCCGTATGCGCAGCTCGCGTTCACCACGTGGGGGCTCGTGATCTTCGGGCTCGCGATCAGTGTCACCGCGCAGATCGGTGATCTGGCCGAATCGCTCCTCAAGCGCGAGGCCGGCGTGAAGGACAGTGGCACACTCTTCCCGGGACATGGTGGTGTGCTCGATCGCCTCGACTCGCTCTACTTCGTGCTGCCGATGGCGTACGCGCTGTATGACTGGCTGCTGGTGCCGGCCCCGAGCGCGCTGGGAGGCGTGACGCAATGACCGCCCCGGTCGGTGTCGCCCTGTTGGGCGCGACGGGTTCGATCGGCACGAGCGCGCTGCGCGTCCTGGCGCGGCAGCGTGATCGCTTCCGTCCGGTGGCGCTCACGGCCAACGGCCGCTGGCAGGCGCTGGCGGAGCAGGTGGCCCAGTACCAGCCGGCGTATGCCGGTCTCGTGCAGCCGTGCGACGACGCGCCGTCCTCCTGGGGCCGTGGTGCGGAATGTCTGATCGAGGCCGCGACGCATCCCGACGCGCAGATCGTCATCAACGCCGTGGTGGGGGCCGCCGGGTTGCCGGCGACGCTCGCCGCGCTGCGGCAGGGCAAGCGCGTTGCGCTGGCCAACAAGGAAACGCTCGTCGTCGCCGGATCGATCGTGACCGACGTGGCGCGGGCGCACCACGCCGAGCTCGTCCCGGTCGACAGCGAGCACTCGGCCATTCTGCAGTGTCTCGCCGGTCGGCAGCCCCACGAAGTGCGGCGGCTGATCCTGACCGCGTCGGGCGGGCCCTTCCGCACGTGGCCGGCGGAGCAGATCGCCGGCGCGACCCGTGCGGATGCGCTCAAGCACCCCACTTGGCAGATGGGGAGCAAGATCACGATCGACAGCGCCACCCTGGCCAACAAGGCACTCGAAGTTATCGAGGCACATCACCTGTTCGGGGTGCCCTATGACCGCATCGACGTGGTCGTGCACCCGCAGAGCATCATCCACTCGTTTGTCGAATTCGTGGACGGCAGTGTGCTCGCCCAGATGGGGGTGCCGTCGATGGAGCTCCCCATCCTGTACGCGCTCACGTGGCCGGAACGCGTCCCCGACAGTGGCGTACCATCCTTTGATCCGGTCGCGCTGGGCGGTCTGACCTTTGAGTCCGTCCGGCACGACGCGTTTCCGATGCTTGGCCTGGGGATCCAGGCCGGCAAGACCGGCGGGGCAGCACCAGCGGTGTTCAATGCGGCCAATGAGGTGGCGGTGGCCGCATTTCTCGAGGGGACGCTCGCGTTCCAGGGGATCGCCGCACGCGTGGCGGCCGCCCTTGACGCGCTGGGGTCGATGCCGGGCGAGACGTTGGACGACGTGTTGGCGGCGGATGCCGCGGCACGGGAGCATGTTCTGTCGCAGGTGAGGTCCTGATCGCATGGCTGGTTTGTCGGTGTACATCGCGCCATTGCTCGTGTTCGGTCTCGTGGTGTTCGTCCACGAGCTCGGGCACTTTCTCGCCGCCAAGCTCACCGGCGTGTATGCGCCGGTCTTTTCGCTGGGCTGGGGGCGCCGCATCTGGGGGATTCGCCGCGGCGAGACGGACTACCGGCTTTCGCTGATTCCGCTCGGCGGGTACGTGCGCATGGCGTCGCGCGACGACGAGTCGCTCGCCGGCATCGAAGGCGCGGCCGATCGCGGCAGCTTCGAGGCGTCGGCCCAGCGGCCGCCCAATGTGCCCGAGGCGCTGTGGGATCCGAATGCGATGGCCCCGTTCGGCCCCAAGCCGGTGCCGGCCAATCGGTGGAGCGAAAGCAAATCGGCCTCCGCCCGCGTGTTCATTCTCTCCGCGGGCGTGCTGATGAATATCCTCCTCACCTTCACGGTGAACACGGGGATTTCGCTGCAGCTCGGCCGCAACTACACCCCGGCGGTGGTCGACTCTGTGGTGACCGATGCGCCGGCCGCCCGTGCCGGGCTGCAGTCGGGCGATCGCATCACGGCCATCAACGGCGAGCCCGTTGCCGCGTGGAATGACGTCGTCGATCGCATCTCCGCGGTGACCAGCGGGGTGGTACGGGTGAGCGTTGCGCGCGGCGACAGCGTGATCACGCGCGAGATCGCGCCCCAGGTCACCGATGGCATCGATCGCGTCACGGGCGCCACGAAGAAGGTCGGACGGATTGGTGTGTCCGTGCGCGATTCCGTGGTGCACGAGGCGCTGGCGCCGCTGGCGGCGGTGCGGGAAGGCTGGCAAGGCACGCGGCGCATGGCGGACAACGTCTTCACCGTCCTCACGGGGCTCTTCAAGGGCGAAGTGTCGGCCAAGAACCTCGGCGGCCCGATCGCGATCGCCAAGACGTCGGTGCAGGCGGCCCGCGGTGGCGCCGACATGCTCTGGGCGCTCATCGCCTTTCTGAGCATCAACATCGCCATCCTAAACATGGTGCCGATTCCGGTGCTCGATGGCGGCCAGATCCTGATGGTGGTGGCGGAGCGGATCAAGGGGAGCGAGTTCAGCATGCGCACGCGTGAAGCGTTCGCGCGTGTCGGCGTACTCGCCGTGCTGGCGCTGATCGTGCTGGTCACGTTCAACGACGTGCGGTCGTTCTTCACCCGATGATGCCGTGAGGCGGGAGCGACGCCGCGCGTTGGTGGCGCTCGTGGTGGCCGCGATGGCGGCCGGCTGTCACCGCGCGCCCACGTCGCGGGTGGCCGCCTCGCCGCTGCCGCGCATTCCCCGCGATGCCCCGCGATTCGAGATCGACAGCGTGACCGATTCCACGGCGATCTTCCGCACGCGCGAGGCGCGCTGGGTCCGGCGCGGAGCGATCGCGTACGCCGTGGATCCCCTGCAGCGCGACGCGATCATTGCGCAGCTGCGCATCGTGATGCGCGACAGTGTCCGTGCGGTGGGCCTCGTCACCTCGCAGGTGAGCGGGCTCAAGCCGACGCACGTGCTGCTGGTGTTGCATCCCGACGCGCCGTGGTGGCGCCGCCGCGAGTTCTGGTCGGGCGCGGGGGTGGGCGCTGCGGTTGGTGCGGGTGCCGCGGCGCTGACGCGCTGAGTCACTCCGCCTACTGCGGACAGAACATCTTGAGCGGCTTGGCGTCGGCGCTGCCGCCACGCTGCACCACAATGGTGTCACTGAACGCAATGCAGCGCGGCGCGGTCGCGCGCAGGACGTAGCGTCCGATCGGCACGAGCACCGAGATCGCACTATCGGCGCGCGTTTCGATGTTCGGGCCACCATCGAGCGACTGAAAGAGCACGCGGGCATCACGCGGCTGCACGTTGTAGCGCACCGGCACGCAGCCGCGGACGGCGAACGTGATGGCCACGTGCTCGCCAGCCTTGAGCCCGCTCAGCACCGTATCGCGGCGTGCCGTACGGCAACTGGTCGGCGCGTCGGCCACCACGGCGTGCAGCTCGAGGCGATCGCTGAGATCGACATCGCCGGCAAATCGGCCGGTGCCCACCTGCCGATTGTTGAGGTAGAGCTCCGCGCTGTCGGAGGCGCTGAGCTCGAGCGTCACCTGCTTGGGCGTCACCCGCGGGGGGCGAGTCCCGGCCGGCAGGGTCGGGCGCGCCGCCGCCGCACGGGCGGAATCGATGGTTTGCGTCGAGTCGATCGGCGTCACCGCCACCGGTTGCGGCGCCGCGGTATCCGCCATGGCGCTATCCACCCGTTGGCCGATGACCGGGAGCCCCACGCCCCCGCGGGTGAGCAGCCAACCGACGAGGCCGAGGAGCAGCACGAGCACCAGCGCCGCGGCCCAGCTCGTGCGCCGCTTGCCGGGGAGTCGGAACGCTTCGATGGTGTGCGACGCGAGCCGGGGCAGGTTCACACTGCGCTCCGGCGCCGTGGGCAACGCCGCGAGCGCGTCCACCGCCTGCACGGCGTTGGCGAACCGATCGCCGGGCTCCTTGGCGAGCAGCCGCAGCACGAGCGCGTCGAACTCGGGGGTGAGCTCGGGGACAACCGATCGCGGCGACGGGGCGGGGACCTCGATGTGCTGACGGGCGACGGCGTACCAGTCCTCGCCATCGAACGGCAGCTTACCCGTGGCCGCCCGGAAGAGCGTGACGCCCAGGGCGTAGAGATCACTCCGCCCGTCGAGCTCGAGGCCGCGGGCCTGCTCCGGGCTGAAATACTGCGGGGTCCCGAGCACCTGATTGGTGGCACTGATGCTGGACGCACCGGCGAGGGCCCGCGCGAGGCCGAAGTCCGCGACGACCGCTTCGCCGTCGGCATCGAGGAGGATGTTGTCGGGCTTGATGTCGCGATGGATCACTCCGCTCGCGTGCGCCGTGGCGAGCGCGGCGGCGATCCCGAGACCGAGGCGCACCACCTCCGTTTCCGGGAGCCGCCCCATGAGCGACAGGCGCCGGCCGAGCGTGAGGGGATGGAGGTCCATCGCCACGAAGGCGGCCCCATCCACCTGGCCGACGTCGCGGACGGTCACGATGTTCGGGTGGCGCAGCCGGGCCGCGGTGGCGGCTTCGCGCTTGAAGCGGATCTCGGCGGCGTCCTGTCCGGCGAACTCCGGCCGGAGGACTTTCAGGGCGACCGGGATCTCCAGATCCTGATCGACGGCCTCATAGACCCACGAATACGCCCCCGCGCCGAGCAGGCGGGTGACCCGGTACTTTCCGATGGTTCGTCCCAGGTAGCGATCGGGCACGCGCGGCGGATAGGGGGCGAGGGATGGCCGGTCCGGGGCGAACCGGGAGCCGGGGGTCCTTTACAGCGTCGTTCGGCTGGGATAAGTTACCGTGCTACCTACAATTGCGCGCATGACCGTTCAGCACAACCGCTGTGCACAACGCGCTGAAGACGGCTGAGAATACTACGACGATGGCGTTCGACAAGGCTTCCACGATCGACAAGTACCGGGCCCACGAAGGGGACACCGGCTCGACCCGCGTGCAGATCGCGATCCTCACGGAACGGATCAACTACCTGACGGGTCATTTCCGTACGCACGCGAAGGACCATCATGGTCGCCGCGGCCTCCGCATGATGATCGGCAAGCGCCGCCGGCTGCTCGACTATCTGAAGCGTACGGACGTGCAGCAGTACCGCACGCTCATCCAGGACCTTGGAATCCGCTACTAAGCGGGCAATCGTCACGTCGTCGCGCGGGGGCACCTCTTGCCTCCCGCGCGATTTGCGTTCTCATGAGGCTTAACAGCAGATGATGCACAAAATCGAGCGGACCTTCGCGGGCCGCCCCCTGGTGATCGAAACCGGGCGCATGGCCAAGCAGGCCGCCGGCTCCGCCGTCGTCACCTTCGGCGAGACGATGGTCCTCGCCGCCGTGACGGTGAGCGAGAACCAGAGCCCCCTCCCGTTCTTCCCCCTCACGGTCGAGTACAAGGAAAAGACCTACGCCGCGGGCAAGATCCCGGGCGGCTTCATCAAGCGCGAAGGGCGCCCGCACGATCATGAGATCCTCGCGGCGCGCATCATCGATCGCTCGATCCGCCCGCTCTTCCCGGAAGGCTTCAAGAACGAAGTCCAGGTCTTCATCTACGTCATCTCCGCCGACCAGGAGAACGATGCCGACGTGCTGGCGCTCGTCGCCGCCTCGTTCGCCCTGAACGCGTCGAAGATTCCGTTCCTCGGCCCCATCGCCGGCGTTCGCGTCGGTCGCGTGCAGGGCCACTGGGTGCTCAACCCGACGTTCCAGCAGCTCGCGTTCTCCGACATGGAGCTCGTGGTCGCCGGTTCGCAGGACTCCATCGTGATGGTGGAAGGCGGCGCGCTCGAAGTGTCCGAAGAGGACGTGCTCGAGTCGCTGCGCCTCTCGCACGACGGGATTCGCGAGCTCATCGGCATGCAGAAGGAGCTGCTCGCCAAGGTGCAGCAGCCCAAGATGGCGTGGACCAAGGCCGAGACGCCGGAAGCCGTCGCGACGCGCGTGAAGGACGCCGCGTCGAGCGTGATCCGTGCCGCGCTCAACCAGAAGGACAAGCACACGCGCATCGAAGCGGTCGAGAAGGCCAAGAAGGACCTGGCCGAAGCGCTCGTCGTGGAGTTCCCCGACAACGCGAAGGACATTCACAGCGTGCTCGGCGACGTGGAGTACAACGAACTCCGCGCGCAGGTGCTCGACACGAATCTCCGCGTTGACGGCCGCAAGCCGAACGAAGTGCGCGCCATCAGCATCGACAGCACCGTGCTGCCGCGCGCGCATGGCTCGGCGCTCTTCACGCGTGGCCAGACGCAGGCGCTCGTCGCCGCGACGCTCGGCACCGCGAAGGACGCGCAGCGCCTCGACTCCATCAAGGAGGCGGGTGAGGTCACGCGGTCGTTCATGCTCCACTACAACTTCCCGCCGTTCTCGACCGGTGAAGTGCGCCCGATGCGCGGCACCAGCCGTCGCGAAATTGGCCACGGCAACCTCGCCGAGCGCGCGCTGCAGGGCGTGCTCCCCGACTTCGCCGACTTCCCGTACACGATCCGCATCGTCTCCGACGTGCTCGAATCGAACGGCTCGTCGTCGATGGCCTCGGTGTGCGGCGGCTCGCTCGCGCTGTTCGATGCCGGCGTGCCGATGAAGGCGGCCGTCGCCGGTGTGGCGATGGGGCTGATCAAGGAAGGCAAGAAGTACGCGATCCTGACCGACATCCTCGGCACCGAAGACCACCTCGGTGACATGGACTTCAAGGTCGCCGGGACGAAGGATGGCATCACGTCCATCCAGATGGACATCAAGATCGAAGGGCTCGATCTCAAGATCATGGAAGAGGCCCTCGCGCAGGCGAAGGAAGGCCGTCTCCATATCCTCGGCGAGATGGACAAGGCGCTGGCCGCCCCGCGTGGCGACCTCTCGAAGTACGCGCCGCGCATCATCACGGTGCAGATCCCGGTCGACAAGATCGGCGAGCTCATCGGCCCGAAGGGCAAGAACATTCGCGGCATCCAGGAAGAGACCGGCGCCGAGCTCACCGTCGATGACGATGGCACGGTCACCATCGCCGCCGTTGGCGGCGAGAGCATGGAGCGCGCGAAGCAGATGGTCATGGCCATCACGGCCGAGCCGGTGGTCGGCGAGACGTACGAAGGCACGGTGAAGACCGTGACCGCCTTCGGCGCGTTCGTCGAGATCATGCCCGGCACCGAAGCGCTGCTGCACGTCTCCGAGATGCGCTGGGAGCGCGTCGAGAAGCCGGAAGATGTCTGCAAGAAGGGCGATCGCGTCACCGTGAAGCTCGTCGATCGTGACGAGCGCGGCCGCCTGCGCCTCTCGATGAAGGCGCTGCTCCCGAAGCCGGAAGGCATGCCGGAGCAGGAAGAGCGCCCGCGTCGTGAAGAAGGCGGCGAGCGTTCGGATCGTGGCGACCGCGGTGGTGATCGCGGTGGGCGTGGTGGACGCGGTGGTCGCGATCGGCGCTGACGCTTCGGGCGCCGTCGCGCCCTCGTTGCACCGCACGGATCTCCCGAATGGACTGACCGTGCTCTCGGAAGCTGTTCCGGGAGCGCGGTCGGTTGCTTTCGGTGCGTGGGTGCGTGCGGCTACGCTGCACGAACAGGCCAGCGAGATGGGCGTGTCGCATCTTCTTGAGCACATGGTGTTCAAGGGGACGCGCTCGCGCACGGCGCAGCAGATCGCGCTGTCGCTGGAGACGCTCGGTGGCTCCCTCGACGCCTATACGGAGCGCGAGCACACCTCGTATCAGGCGCGCGTGCTCGATGAGCATCTCGGCGAAGCCGCGCACGTGATCGGGGAGCTGATCTTCGCGCCGCTGCTGCGTCCCGAGGACCTCGCGCTCGAGCGCAAGGTGATCCTCGAAGAGATCAGCATGGTCGAGGATACGCCCGACGACATCATCTTCGACGTGCACAATCGTGCGGTGTGGGGCGATCATCCCCACGGCTTCGCGATCCTCGGCACGCGCGAGACCGTGAAGGCGCTCGACATCCCGCACCTGCAGGCGCTGCATGCCCGGGCCTATCACCCAGGGCGCGTGGTCGTCGCCGCCTCCGGACGTGTGGACCACGAGCAGCTGCTCGATGTGCTCGACAAGGCCGGATGGATGGCGGTCCCCAAGGGGGACATGACGCCGTTCGCGCTCGATCCGGCCGAAGCGGCGGGCGCCCATGCCGAGCATGTGAAGCGCAAGGACATCGCCCAGACGCATGTGGTGCTGGGCGGGCAGGGGATCGCGCACGGCGATCCGCGGCGCTACGCCTTTGCCCTCCTCGACATGCTGATTGGCGGGGGGATGAGCTCCCGGCTGTTTCAGCGTGTCCGGGAGGAGCTCGGGCTCGCCTACAGCGTGCACACCTTCAGCAGTGCCTTCGCCGACACCGGCACCCGCGGCGTGTACCTCGCCAGCGCCCCGGAATCGGCCCAGGAAGCCCTCGACGCGGTGCGCGAGGTGCTGCGCGACGTATCCCAGCATGGTCTCTCCCCCGAGGAGCTGGCCGCCGGGAAGCGCCAACTTCGTGGACAGCTGGTATTGTCCATGGAGGGGGTCTCGTCGCGGATGTACCGGGCGGCGGCGACCGCCCTGTATGGAGAGCCGTACCGTGGCATCGACGAGCTGATGGCGCTCGTCGATGCCATTACCGAGGAGCAGGTGCGCGAGATTGCGCGCGACTTCTTCGATCCCGATCGACAGATACTCGTCAGTCTCGGCCCCAAGGCCGTACGCTGACGCCCAACCTCCCCAGAGATCCCACCATGCGCATCGGCGTACCCAAAGAGATCAAGACGAACGAAAATCGCGTCGCGCTCGTCCCGGCCGGGGCAGAAGCGCTCGTGTCCGCAGGCCATGAGGTGTTCATCGAGACCGGCGCCGGGATTGGCAGCGGGTTCGAAGACGCCGACTACGTCGCGGTTGGTGCCCAGATCGTGCCCGACGCGGCGACCGCGTGGGGCAAGGCCGAATTGCTGATGAAGGTGAAGGAGCCGATCCAGGCCGAGTGGCAGTTCCTGCGCCCGGACCTCACGCTCTTCACCTACTTCCACTTCGCGGCCGACGAAGCGCTCACGCATGCGCACCTGAAGAGCGGCGCGACGTGCATCGCCTATGAGACGGTCGAGATGCCGAATCGCGATCTGCCGCTGCTCATCCCGATGTCGGAAGTCGCCGGCCGCATGGCGGTGCAGGAAGGCGCGAAGTACCTCGAGAAGCTCTATGGCGGGCGCGGCGTGCTGCTGAGCGGCGTGCCGGGCGTGGCGCCGGCCAAGGTGGTCATTCTCGGCGGCGGCATCGTGGGCGTCAACGCGGCCAAGATGGCGGCGGGTCTCGGGGCCAAGGTCGTGGTGCTCGATCTCTCGCTCGAGCGTCTGCGCTATCTCTCGGACGTGATGCCGGCGAACGTGCAGCTGATTCACTCGAACCGGCACAACATTCTCGAGCAGATCACCACGGCCGATCTCGTGATCGGTGGCGTGCTGATTCCGGGCGCGAAGGCACCCAAGCTCGTGCGTCGCGCGGATCTCGCGCGTATGCGTCCGGGCGCGGTGATCGTGGACGTGGCCGTCGATCAGGGCGGCTGTGTGGAAACCATCAAGCCGACGACGCACGAGAACCCGACGTACGTCGTGGATGGCATCATCCACTACGGCGTGGCCAACATGCCGGGCGCCGTGCCGCGCACGTCCACGCTCGCGCTCACCAATGCCACGCTGCCGTACGCGCTGCAACTGGCGAACAAGGGCTGGAAGCAGGCGCTCAAGGACAACGGCGCGCTCCTCAAGGGGCTCAACATGTCGGCCGGTCAGGTGACGTATAAGGGCGTCGCCGAGGCCTTCGGCATGGCGCTGGCCGACGCGGCCTCGTTCGTGAACTGACCTGCCGGGCCGCCCCACCGGCGGCCGCGGGGATTGGCCAGGCGGCCCGGGTGCTCTCGCGAGCACCCGGGCCGTCTCGTTTCCCAGAGGGGGCGTCACGTTGCTGGCCTATGTTGTCAATTCCGCATGAATATTCTTGTGGCGTAATAGATGAGGCTGGTATCTTATGGATGGGTCCGCTTGCTCATCCTCTCGGAGGCGATCGTCGATGAAGGTGCTCGTCCTGTCCGTCGGCAGTTTCGTACCGTCCCACGCCGCCCGGCGTCTCATCGAAGACGGCAATGCCGTTTTTGAACTCGACGCGCGGGAGATCGTGCGCGGCGCCCTTGGCGAAACCGGTGCGCGATTCCTGCTGAATGCGCTGACCAGCCAATGGTGCGCCAACCGGAAAGGGTCATCGCGTGATGACCGATTCCAGGCCGTGCTCTACGTGCACGAGCCGATGCAGACGGAAATGGCCGACGTGGCCCCGTTGCCGAGCGGCCTGGCGCCGATCGTTCCGGTGAGCTTGCAGGCGGCGCTGTCGTTCGCGCTCGATCACTCCGCGCGCTTTGTACTGGCCTCGGTCTGCGGGCGCCGTCGCGACGATCTGCCGGTCATCATGGCCGCGGAGTCCATCGTGAACAGGTTCGTGGCCGAACACGGGCTGCACGCGGGGATGGCGCGCCTGCTCGAGGTCTATGGGCCGCGCATGCCCGTCACGGGCGATCTCTCGCTCGTGGGCGAGTTGATGGAGGCCGCCGTCGGGCAGCAGGAGGTCGCGCTGGACACCGAGCTCGACGCCTGCCACTGGCCCGTGCACGTGCAGGATGCCGTGGATGGCGTCGTCCGCCTGTTGTACAGCGCCGAGACGCGGTTGATGACCTTCGGCGGGGCGACGCCGTATCGCACGCGCGACCTGATCGCGACCGTGGAGCATGTGGCGCGGGCCGATGTGCCGGTGCGGGTCACCGGGGAGTTTCCGATTGCCGATCGCCGCCAGTCGGCGCAGCCGCTGATCGGCGAGGCGCGCGGGGCGCTCGGCTGGCGTCCGCGCACGGGGCTGCACGCGGGAATCGAGGACTTCGCACGGCACGATCCGCGGTACCAGCGCGAGGTTCCGGTCACCACCGATCGGTAGCCGGACCCGGGGACCGTTTGACGAGCGGACGGGCGGTGGTTCCAGTGGCCTAGGTCACGGTTTCACAACAGCTTGTCCGCTCTGGCGTGCGCCGATACCTTACCGCTTCACGCACCGCCGGCGCTCTTCAGGCGAACGCCCCCTGTACCGGCTCCGCCGCCCCGATCTCCCCGGATGTTCTGGCCCTTCAGCAAGTCGAATTCGTTCTTCCCGGCGAATGCCATCGCCGTTGACCTTGGCACCGCCAACACGCTGATCTACGTGAAGGGCGAGGGGATCGTGCTCAACGAGCCCTCGGTCGTCGCGCTCGATCGCGAGACGAAGAAGATCAAGGGCGTGGGGCTCGAGGCGAAGCGCATGTTGGGGCGCACGCCCGATGGCATCATGGCCGTGCGGCCGATGAAGGACGGCGTGATCGCCGACTTCGACGTGACGGAAAAGATGCTGCGCTACTTCCTCACGCTCGTCATCGACAAGCATGTCTTCAAGGTGAAGCCGCGCGTGATCGTGTGCGTGCCGAGCGGCATCACCGAAGTGGAGAAGCGCGCGGTGCGCGACTCGGCGCTCGGTGCCGGGGCGAAGGAAGTCTTCATGGTGACCGAGCCGATGGCCGCGGCGATCGGCGTGGGGCTGCCGGTGGAATCGCCGACGGGCAACATGGTCATCGACATCGGCGGCGGCACGACCGAAATCGCCGTCATCGCGCTGAGCGGCATCGTGAGCGATACGAGCATTCGCACCGGTGGTGACGAGCTCGATATCAGCATCGTGCAGTTCATGCGCAAGAACTACAACCTGCTGATCGGTGAGCCGACGGCGGAGCAGATCAAGATCCAGATCGGCTCGGCGTATCCGGTGGGTGAAGAGCGCGAGATGGAAGTGAAGGGGCGCGACCTCGTCTCGGGCATTCCGAAGACGGTGCGTGTGCACTCGAGCGAAATTCGCGAAGCGGTGCAGGAGCCCATTCAGCAGATCGTGGACGCCGTGCGTCGCGCGCTCGAAACCACGCCGCCGGAACTCGCGTCGGACATCGTCGATCGCGGCATCGTGATGACCGGTGGCGGCGCGCTCATTCGCGGGCTCGATGTACTCCTCTCGCAGGAGACCGGGTTGCCGATTCACGTGGACGACGATCCGCTCACGTGCGTGGTGCGCGGCACCGGCAAGATCCTCGACGACGAGGAGAAGTACTGGTCCGTTCTTACCACGTGATCGGCGGTGGCCCGTCGCGCACGTGGTGAGGGACGCCTCGACACCGCGCTCGTGGTCGCGTGTGTCGCCCTCGCAATCCTGGCCCTGATTGCCCCGCGCAGATCGCGCGAACAGCTCGCGAGCACGTTGCGCACGCGCGTGCTCGCTCCGCTGGTGACACTGGAAGGTCAGGCGGCCACCGTCCGCGCCGCCGTCACGTCCCGCAATGCCGTGCTCATGGCGCGCGGTCGCGGCGCCATCGACACGCTCAGTGTGCGCGCGGTTGCCGATGAGAACGCGACGCTGCGCAAGCTGCTGGGGCTCGCAGCGCGCCTGCAGGATGGCTTCGTGCCCGCCGAGCTGTTGCCCGCGCCGGGGGGTGATGAGTTCACCATCGCGTTGACAGCGGGCGCGCAGACCGGCATTGCGCCATTTCAGCCGGTGGTGACCGCCGATGGGCTCGTGGGGATGGTCGAGAGTGTGGATGCGACGACCAGCTACGCCATCACCTGGGCGCACCCCGACTTTCGCGTCAGCGCGATGAGCGTGGACCAGAATGCGTTCGGCATCGTGCAACCGCATCTCGGGAGCGGCGCCGAACGGTGGCTGCTGGAGATGCGCGGCGTCCCGTTCCGGGCCAAACTCGACAGCGGCACCCTGGTCGTGAGCTCGGGGCTGGGGGCGACGTATCCACGCGGCATTCCGATCGGGACCGTGCTCGGGGAGATCACCACGCCGGAGAAGTGGGCGCGCACCTATCTGCTCAAGCCGTCGGTGCTGCCGGAGGCGATTGGCCCGGTGCTGGTCATGCTGCCCGCGCGGGCGCAGCGTGGGGTGAACGGCGTGTGGACCACTGTCGCTGCGGCCGACAGTGCTGCGCGCGCCGTCGCGCAGGCGGGCGATTCGCTCGCCCGCAAGGCGGCCTTCGACGAACTCGCGGCCCGACGCGCCGCGCTCGACGCGCAGGCGGCGGACAGCCTCGCCGCGGCCGATACGATTGGCGGTGGGCTGGGGAACCGTCCCCCGGTGAAGGCCGACAGTGTGCGGCCCGTGGTGAAGCCGCCGGTTTCCGCACCGGCGGCCCCCCGGCGTGACTCGATCAAACCCCCGGTTCGGCCGGGCCCACCGCCAGCGCCGGAGCTGCGGTGATGCGTCGGCAACCCACGGCCCCGTCGGGAATCGGCAGCGCGGTGCGGGCGTGGCTCGGCTTCGGGCTGCTCCTCGTCGCGCATTTCGCCGTGCGCCCGCTGTTCACCGGGCCGGTGGCGGTGGACTTCGCGCTGATCGCGCTCCTGTTCGCCGCGGTGCGGATGCGCTCCGGGTTCGCGGCGGTCACCGGTTTTCTTCTCGGAATCGCGCTGGATGCGTTGGCACCCGGCAGTTTCGGCGCGGCCACGCTGGTGCTCACGCTGCTGGGCTTCGGCGCGTCCTGGCTCAAGGCGGTGTTCTTCGCCGACAATCTGTCGCTGACGGCGTTGTTCCTCTTTGGGGGCAAGTGGCTGTTCGACGTGGCGATGACGCTGCTGGTCGGCACCAAAGGCGGTGCGTCGATGCTGGTGACGCTGTTGCTCTGGTCTCCGCTGTCGGCGGCGGCCACAGCGCTGGTGGCGCTGCTGCTGCTCACGCTGTTCCGTCCGCTGTATCGCCCCGCGGTGACCTGACGTGGTGCTCGACGCGTGAGCTACCATCCGAATTCCGTCCTTCGGCGCGCTCGGGTAGCCCGGGTGCTGCTGGTCGCCGCCTTCGTGGCCCTGGCCGGGGCGTTCTTCCGCGCGCAGGTACTGCAGAACGAAGAATACGTGCTGCAGTCGGAGTCGAACCGTTTGCGCGAGGTACCACTCCCGGGCGCGCGCGGCACGATCTACGATCGCAACGGCCAGATCATCGCCGAGAATCTGCCGGGGTACACCGTTTCGATTCTGAGCCCGACTGAGGACTCGCTGCGCAGCGCCCTGCGCACGCTGTCCAAGGTGATTCCGATCGATTCCTCGCAGCAGGATCTGGTGGTGCGACGGTTTCGGCGCACGAAGCCGCGCCCCACGGTGATCTTCAACGATGCGAGCTTCCAGGTCGTCTCGGTCCTCGAGGAACGGCGTATCGAGTTCCCCGGGCTCATCATTCAGAGCTCGCCCAAGCGCTACTATCCCGATGGCGAGGCCATGGCGGCCCTGGTTGGGTATACCGGCGAAATCTCGGAAGACGAGTTGGCGAACGACCGCTACGCGGGCTACAAGGCGGGGCAGCAGGTCGGCAAGCAGGGGATCGAGAAGCAGTACGAAGCCCAGTTGCGCGGGCGGGAAGGGCGTCGCTTCGTGGAGGTCGATGCCAAGAATCGTGTGGTGCGCGACAATGGCGTGCGCCCCGAGGAGCAGCCGGAAGCGCCCCCACCGCTCCGCACGAACATCGATCTGGATCTGCAGCGTTTCGCGCACGACTACTTTGGCGACTCGCTCCGCGGCGCCGTGGTGGCGCTCGACCCGCAGACCGGTGGCGTGCTCGCGCTCTATAGCGCGCCCAGCTACGACGTGAACGAGTACATCGGCGGCGCGTCCGCGTCGTTCATCAATGCGCTGCGCGAAAATCCGCATCGGCCCATGGTGAACCGCGCGCTGAGTGGCCGGTATGCGCCGGCGTCCACGTTCAAGCTGGCGACGGCGGCGATGGGGCTCCAGATGGGGCTGGTCACGATGGACTCGCGGATGGAACAGCCCTGCACGGGCTCGTACTACTACGGCCGCCAGTTCAAATGCTGGGACCACAAGGGCCACGGCGACATCACGCTCGCGCAGGCGATCGCCAAGTCGTGCGACGTGTACTTCTACCAGCTCGGGCTCAAGATCGGACTCGCCAAGCTGCTCGCCGGCGGCGTGAAGCTGGGCTTTGGTGACAGCACCGGGGTGGACCTCCCGAACGAACGCAAACCGACCTGGCCCGACGGTGTGGCGTACTTCGACAAGAAGTACGGGCCGCGCGGATGGAACAAGTCGGTCGTTCTGAGTCTCGCGATCGGCCAGGCCGATGATGCGCAGACGCCGCTCAGCATGGCCCGCTTCTACACGGCCCTCGCTACCGATGGCGCGGCCGCCACGCCGCAGATCGTGGCGCGGACCCCGGAGCGCAAGCAGATCCTCAACCTCAAGCCCGAGCAGTTGCAGGGGCTGCAGGATGCGCTCGCGGATGTGGTGTCCCGCGGTACGGCGGCGGGGGCCCAGATCAAGGGGCTCACCATCGCCGGCAAGACCGGCACCGCGCAGGTCGGCGGCCAGAAGGACAACGCCTGGTTTGTGGGCTATGCGCCGGCGGACAAGCCGAAGATCGTGCTGGCGGTGCTGATCGAAGAGGGGTTGCATGGCTCGGCGGCGGCGAAGGTCGCCACCAAGCTGATGGAGCGATTCCTGAAGGTTCGGTTGTCCATGACGACTGTCACCAACGACTGAGCGGAGCGACGCATGGCCAACATCAGTGTGCTGCGGCGCCAGAGTATCGACTTTCCGTTGCTGCTCATCGCGCTGCTGTTGACCGGCTTCGGGATCGCCATGGTCTTCTCCGCCGGCCAGATCGATGGGCCGAGCCGGACCATCGCCACCGCCTGGGAGCGGCAGCTCGCGTTCTTTGGCGTCGCCCTCGCAGCGACCTGGGTGGTGACGCGCGGCTCCGTGCGGCTGATCGAATGGACGGCGTGGCCGCTCTATGCGGTGAGCTGTGCGATGCTCGTGCTCGTGCTCTTCGTAGGCACCGGCTCCGGTACGGCGGCGAGCGTGAAGGGATGGTTGGCCATCGGTGGCGTGCGCATCGGACAACCGTCAGAGTTGGCCAAGCTCGCCACGATTCTCATGCTCGCGCGCGTGCTCGCGGCGCAGCGCGAAAGCATCACGTCGCTCATCGATCTCTGGAAGCCGCTGCTGGTGGTGGGCGTGCCGTGGCTGCTCGTGATGAAGCAGCCGGACCTGGGCACGGGCATCGTCTTCATCGGCGTGTGCTTTGCGATGCTCTTCTGGGCTGGTGTGCGCTGGCAGCTGCTCCTGATGCTGGCCAGTCCCGGCATCAGTCTCATCCTGGCCTTCAGCACCGGCGTCTGGGGCGCGTGGTTCCTGCTGCTCATCGCGCTGGTGCTGTGGTACCGCCCGTATCTGGTGGAAGGCGTCGTGGTGGTCGTGGCGAACGTCATCACGGGCGTGGTGGCGCCGCTGCTCTGGGACAAGCTCAAGCCATACCAGCAGAAACGCCTGCTCGTCTTCCTCGATCCGAACATCGATGCCAATGGCGCGGCGTACCACGTGCGCCAGTCGAAGGTGGCGATCGGCTCAGGCGGCATTTTCGGGCAGGGCTACACGCTGGGCAGTCAGAAGCGGCTGCAGTTCCTCCCGGAGCGCCATACCGACTTCATTTTCTCCGTGGTTGGTGAGGAGCTGGGCTTCATTGGTGTCTGCGTCGCCCTGGCGCTGTTCCTCGCACTGCTGCTGCGCAGCACGCGGGTGGCCTCGCGCGCGAGCGACTCGTTCCCGAGCCTCGTCGCCTTTGGGCTGGTGTCGGCGTGGTTCGTACACGTCATGGTGAACGTCGGGATGACGCTCAACCTCATGCCCGTCACCGGTATTCCACTCCCGTTCTTCAGCTACGGACCGAGTTTTCTGCTGGTCTCGTGGCTCGCCGTGGCCATCCTGTTGCGGATCTCCGCCGAAGGCCGGGGCCAGCCCGACGCGATCGAGCTCTGACGGGTGGCCTCGCCCGAGGCGCCCTTTACGGATGAGCTCGCTTAGTACGGTGTGACAGCCTCGGCTGTTCGCAAGGTCTAGCCTTGGACGCCCCATCTCCCGATCTTTCCCGTCTATGGCCTGGTTCCGGAAGGAAAAAAAGCCCCGCCAACCGCGTCGCGAACGCCTCGAGATCCCACCGGATACGTGGGAGAAGTGCGAGGCCTGCGGGCATACCGACATCCGCGACAAGTTCTTGCGGAACCTCAACGTGTGCCCGGAATGCGACTTTCATCGCCGGCTGCGCGCGTGGGATTTTGCGTCGTTCCTGCTCGATGACGGGACGCTCAACGAAGTGGGCGGCGAACTGCGGTCGGTCGACCCACTCGGGTTCCCCGACTACCCGGCGCGCCTCAAGAAGGCGCTCACCAACGCTGGCGACACCGACGCCATTCTGACCGTCACCGGACTGCTCGAAGGCATGCCCTGCGGGATCGGCGTGATGGACTTCGCCTTCATGGGCGGGTCCATGGGGTCAGTGGTCGGCGAGAAGATCGCCCGCCTCGGGCAGCGCTCACTCGAGAAGAAGCATCCGCTGGTGATCGTCTCCAGCTCGGGCGGCGCGCGCATGCAGGAAGGCATCCTGTCGCTCATGCAGATGGCGAAGGCGTCGGCTGTGCTCTCGCAGCTCGCCGAGCGCCGCATTCCGTACATCTCGGTCCTCACCAACCCCACGACGGGCGGCGTGAGTGCCAGCTACGCCATGCTGGGCGACGCCATCCTGGCCGAGCCCGGGGCTGTCATCGGCTTTGCCGGCCCGCGCGTCATCAAGCAGACGCTCGGGCAGGACCTGCCGGAGGGGTTCCAGACGGCCGAGTTCCTCCTGGAGAAGGGGATGGTGGATCGCGTGGTCCACCGGAAGGAGCTGCGTTCGACCCTTTCGCGGTTGCTGCGTCACATGACCGGTCGCCCGGCCGCGGCGGCGCACGCCGAACAGGAAAGCTGACCTCCAATCCGCTGGCGCCGCCGGCGGTGACTCCGGCTCCCGCCGGTGGCACCGCAGCTCCGGAGTCGGGTGAGGCCCACGCAGCCTACCTCGCCGCCCTCCGCCGCCTCTACGCGCGCACCGGCGGCGCGTGGCGCCTCGGGCTCGAGCGGGTCGCCGAGCTGCTCGAGCGGTTGGGGAATCCGCACCGGGCGTATCCGGTCTTTCACGTCGCGGGCACGAACGGGAAGGGAAGCACCTGCGCCACACTCGACGCCATGCTGCGTGGCGCCGGCCTCCGCGTCGGGCGATATACGTCGCCGCATCTCGTGGACTTTGCCGAGCGGGTCGTGGTCAACGGGGCGCCCATGTCGCACGAGGCGATCACGCGGTGGCTCACCGCGCATGAACCGCTGCTGACCGAACTGGGCGCCACCTTCTTCGAGGCGACGACGGCCATGGCGCTGTCGCACTTTGCTGCCGAACAGGTTGAAGTGGCCGTGGTGGAAGTTGGCTTGGGTGGCCGACTTGATGCGACGAACCTCGTGCAGCCTCTGAGCGCCGGCGTCACGCAGATCGGCTTCGACCATCAGGAGTTTCTCGGCGATACGCTCGAGGCGATCGCCGGCGAGAAGGCCGGCATCTACAAGCGCGGCATCGCCGCGGTGGTGGGCGAGACCGATCCCGTCATTCGCGAGCGACTGCGCGAGCACGCCGAGGCCGCCGGGGCGGCCCCGATTCTGGTGACCGGCCGCGATTGGCAGGTGCGCGACGTCGAGGTGCACCCGGCCGGTACCAGCTTCACGCTGGACGTGGGGTCGTCGTCGCGGCGGCTGACCACCCCGTTGGTCGGGCACTTCCAGGCCCACAATGCCGCCGTGGCGCTGGCCATGCTACGCGCCGCCGGGGGGCCGTGGGCCGAGATCGAGGCGCGAGCCGACACCCTGCTGGCCGACGTGCGGTTGGCCGGCCGGTTCCACCGCGCCGCGCCGTGGCTGTTCGATGTGGCCCACAACGCCGATGGCGCGGCGACCGTCGTGGCCAACCTGCTGGCCGTGGGCGTGCCCCACCCGATCACCGCCGTCGTCTGCGTGCTGCGTGACAAGGACTGGCGGGGGATCCTCCAGGCCGTCGCCCGAGCCGCCGAACGCATCGTGGTCACCATGGCCCCGACAGCGCCGGTGAATCGGATGTGGGACCTCCACGAGGTCGAGGCCTGGGCCCAGGAGGTTGGCCTTCCGGTCACGCGCATCGACGATTTCACGACCGCGCTGGCCGACGCGCGCGCCGAGGCACAGACGGTGCTCGTGACCGGGTCCTTTCACACGGTCGGCGATGCGATGGAACGGTTGCAGGTGCATCCGTTGGCTCGGTAGCTTTCCAGGATGTCACACAAGCCGCTGCCGGGTTTCCGCGACTTCTATCCCGATCAATTCGCCGAGCGAGCCCACATCTTCGATACCTGGCGCCGCGTCGTGCGGCGCTATGCGTTTCAGGAGTACGATGGGCCGCCGCTCGAGCCGCTCGAGCTGTACACGCAGAAGAGCGGCGAGGAGATCGTGACCCAGCTCTACAACTTCGTGGACAAGGGCAATCGCGAGGTGGCGATGCGCCCCGAGATGACGCCGACGTTCGCCCGCATGGTGGGCGCCAAGGCCCAGACGCTGCGCAAGCCGGTCCGGTGGTTCTCGCTACCCCAGCTGTTCCGCTACGAACGCACGCAGAAGGGGCGGCTCCGGGAGCACTATCAGCTGAACGTCGACATCGTCGGCGAAGCCGACGTCTTGGCCGACGCCGAGCTGCTCAGCGTGGCGGTCAACATCATGCAGGCGCTGGGCCTCACGGCGCAGCAGGTGCGGGCCCGGGTGAGCGACCGGCGGCTGCTCAACGGGCTGCTCGATCATCTCGCGATCGCCGAAGCGGCGCGCACCGCCGTCTACGCGGTGTTGGACAAGCTGGAGCGGCAGCCCCGTGAGATCTCGGCCGAGAAGCTCACCGAAGCGGGACTCGATCCGGCCACCGTGGAGACGATTCTCGGCTTCGCGACGCTCGACTTCCCCACGCTGCAGGCGCGCTACGGCGACGCGCCGGCAGTAGCCGAGCACGCCGCGCGCTTCGCGCAGTACATCGCGCACTGCGACGCGCTCGGGATTGGCGACTTCCTGCACTTCGATCTCACGATCGTACGCGGCCTCGCGTATTACACCGGCATCGTCTTCGAGCTGTTCGACAGCGTGGGAGAGTTCCGCGCGATCTGCGGCGGCGGTCGCTACGACAACCTGCTCAAGGCGCTGGGTGGTGCCGATCTCCCGGCGCTCGGTTTTGGCATGGGTGATGTGGTGCTGGGCGAACTGCTGCGCGAACGCGGCCTGATGCCGGCGCCGCCGGCGAGTGTCGGCCTGTGGGTCGCGCAGGCGCCGGATACCCCCGACGCGCCGGCGGCGACGCTGCGGACCGCGGCCGCCCTGCGTGCCGCGGGGCTGGTGGTCGAGTACGCCTTCAAACCACAAAAGCTGGACAAGCAGCTCGAGGCTGGCCGCAAGGCCGGCGCGGGCGCATTCGTGATCGTGGACCCGTCGAGCAGCGAGGCGCCCTGGCGCCTGCGGCGCGCCGGCTCCACCGATGCAACCTTTACCTCCCTGGACGCCCTCGTGGCGGCCGCTTCAACGCAGACCGGATCCGCAACATGAGCGACGACAAGAAGCTGACCTCCCGCGCCGAGAACTTCAGCGACTGGTACAACGAGCTGGTGCTCCGTGCCGAGCTCGCCGACTACTCGCCGGTGCGCGGTTGCATGGTCATCCGCCCGCTCGGCTACGGCATCTGGGAGCGCATGCAGCGCGCGCTGGATGACATGTTCAAGGCCACGGGCCACGTGAACGCGTACTTCCCGCTGTTCATCCCCGAAAGCTTCCTGTCGAAGGAAGCGGAGCATGTCGAAGGCTTTGCGCCGGAATGCGCGGTGGTCACGCATGGCGGTGGCAAGCAGCTCGAAGAACGCCTGGTGGTGCGCCCCACGTCGGAGACGATCATCTACTCGATGTTCGCCAAGTGGGTGCAGAGCTATCGCGACCTGCCGTTGCTCTACAACCAGTGGGCCAATGTGGTGCGCTGGGAAATGCGCACGCGGCTCTTCCTGCGCACGATGGAGTTCCTGTGGCAGGAGGGGCACACGGCGCATGCCACGCACGATGAGGCTGAAACGGAGACGCGCCGCATGCTGGGCGTGTACCGCGAGTTCATGGAAGGCTACATGGCGATGCCCGTGATCACCGGCCAGAAGACCGACAGCGAGCGCTTTGCCGGTGCGCTGCGCACCTATGCCTGCGAAGCACTCATGCAGGACAACAAGGCGCTGCAGGCCGGCACCTCGCACAACCTCGGCCAGAACTTCGCCAAGGCCTTCGATCTCAAGTTCCAGAGCGAGGCCGGCGTTGAAGAGTACGCGTGGAACACGTCGTGGGGCGTATCCACGCGCATGATCGGCGGTCTGGTCATGACGCACGGCGACGACGCGGGGCTCCGCCTGCCGCCCAAGCTCGCGCCGATTCAAATGGTCATCGTGCCGATCTGGAAGACCGACGAAGAGCGCGCGGCCACGGTGGAAGCGGCGAAGCGTATCGCCGAGGATCTCGGGAGCTTCAAGCGCCCCGACCACGAGCGCATCCGCGTGCACGTGGACGAGCGCGTTGGCATCAAGCCGGGTGCGAAGTATTACCACTGGGAAATGCGCGGCATTCCGCTGCGCATGGAGATCGGGCCGCGCGATCTCGCGCAGCAGAGCGGGCTGGTGGTGCGTCGCGACACGCGCGAGAAGAAGCCAATGGCGTTCGACACGCTGCGGGCCGAGCTGCCCGTTGTGCTCGATCAGATCCAGGCGGATATGCTCGCCGCGGCGCGGGCGCGCCTCGAAGCGAACAGCATTCGCGAGCGCATCTCGTACGACAAGTTCAAGGAGATCATGGACGGCCCCGGCGCGTTCGTCTACGCCGGCTGGAACGGTGATCCGGCCGTCGAGGCCAAGGTGAAGGAAGAGACCAAGGCCACGATTCGCGTGATTCCCGATCCCGAGTTCCGCTCGCCGACGGCGCCCACGACGTGCATGGTGACGGGTGAGCCGGCCAAGTACGAAGTGATCTGGGCCCGCTCGTACTGAGCGCCGGCGTGTCGGACACTCTATCGGCAGCCACTGTGGGCTTTGCCCGCGTCGGGGGCGTCCTCCAGGCGGAGGGGGTGCCGCTCCCGACGCTCGCCGCGGCGGTGGGCACGCCGGCGTATGTGTACAGCGCCAACATGATTCGCGCCCGCTACGCGCGCCTGCACGCGGCGTTCGCGGGGGTGCCGCATCGCATCCACTTTGCGGTGAAGGCCAACTCGAACCTCGCCGTGCTCGCGCTGCTCCAGTCGTTGGGGGCCGGCGTGGACATCGTGTCGGGCGGCGAGCTGTATCGGGCGCAGCAGGCTGGCTTCACCGGCGCCGACGTCGTCTTCAGCGGCGTTGGGAAGACGGTGCGCGAGATCGCGCAGGCGCTGGACGCGGGCGTCCTGCTGATCAATGTCGAATCGGAAGCCGAACTGCTCACCATCGAGGCCGTGGCGGCCCGCAAGGGCGTCGTGGCGCCGATCGCGCTGCGGGTGAACCCCGAAGTGACGGTGGACACGCCGCACGACTACATCAAGACTGGCGAGAAGGGCGGGAAGTTCGGCATCCCCCGCGACGACGTGTCGCGTCTCGTGTCATTCATCACGACGCTGCCGCATCTGGCGCTGCGCGGGCTGGGGATGCACCTCGGTTCGCAGATCAGCAACGCCGATCCGCTGCGCGATGCACTCCCGCGCCTGGTCGCGGCGCTGGCCCATGCCCGCAGCGAAGGCCATGACATCCGCTACATGGATGTTGGGGGCGGCCTGTCGGTGCCGTACGAAGCGCACGAGCGCGACGCCGATGTGGAGGATTACGCGGCGCTCGTTCGCACCGCGCAGGCAGAGACCGGGCTATCGCTCGTGCTCGAGCCTGGCCGGTTCCTCGTCGCCGAGTCGGGCGTGCTCCTCACTGAGGTGCTGTACCGCAAGCACGCCAACGGGAAGGAGTTCATGGTGACCGATGCCGGCATGAATGATCTCATCCGGCCGTCGCTCTACCATGCCTACCATCAGATCGACGCCGTGACCGAGACCGACGCGCAGACCACCGCGGACATCGTGGGGCCGATCTGCGAGTCCGGTGATTTCTTTGCCAAGGGGCGCGCGATGCCTGACGTGCCGGCGGGGCAGTATCTCGCGGTGCGCACGGCGGGCGCTTACGGCTTCACGATGTCCAGCAACTACAACTCACGTCCCCGGCCGGTGGAAGTTCTCGTGGATGGCGCGCGCTTCGCGGTCATCACCGAGCGGGAACAGTTTTCAGACCTTGTGCGCCTCGAGCGGGCGCACCCGGAGTGGAGAAACCCCTGATGCGCGTCGGCCTGTTGTCGGATACCCATGATCGCGTCCCTGCCGTACGCGCCCTGCTGGAGCAGATGGTCGCGGGCGGTGTGTCGCTGGTGATGCACGCGGGCGATTACTGCTCGCCGTTCTCGCTTCAGCCCTTTCACGACCTGTCGCTGCCGCTGCTCGGCGTTTTCGGCCGCAACGACGGCGATCGCGATGCGCTGCAGGCGGCGGCCAAGGTCGGCTTCGGGGCCCTCGAGCTGTACGAGTCGCCGCACAGCTTCGAGATCGGTGGCAAGAACGTGCTGCTGATCCACGATCTGGCCGATGTCCATCAGCGCTCGATCGACGGGCACGAAGTGATCATTCATGGCTTTACGCACATCCCCGAAATGAAGGCGCGTGGGGACTCCCTGCTGGTCAATCCCGGGGAGGCGTGCGGCTGGCTGCACGGCGCCCCGACCGGCGCCATCCTCGACCTCGAGACGAAGGCGGTGGAGTTCCTCAAGCTCACCGGCCCGGAGTGGAAGAACTGATGCAGAACCCGACGACCAGCCGCATTCTCATTCTCGACTGCGGTTCGCAGTTCACGCAGCTCATTGCGCGCCGCGTCCGCGAGGCGCGTGTCTACTCCGAGATTCACCCGCCCACCAAGTCCCTCGAGTGGATTCGCGAGTGGAAGCCCACCGGCATCATTCTCTCGGGTGGTCCGAGCTCGGTGACGGACGAGGGCGCGCCGACGGTCCCGCGCGAGCTCCTCGATATCGCGCCGGTGCTGGGCGTCTGCTACGGGATGCAGCTGATCGCGCACCTCGAAGGCGGGGCGGTGGTCGGTGGTGGTCGCAGGGAGTACGGCCGCGCGGAGGTCACGGTCGATGAGGCCGCGGGGCTCTTCGCCGGCTTTGGCGCCGGCGAGAAGACGACCGTCTGGATGAGCCATGGCGATCATGTGGAGCAGGTGCCGCCTGGCTACGTCGCCACGGCCCACAGCGGACACACCTGCGCCGGTTTCCGCCACACCACGAAGCCGATCTACGCGATTCAGTTTCACTCCGAAGTGCACCACACGGTGCGCGGCGCCGAGATCATCCAGAACTTCCTCTTTGGGGTGTGCCATTGCACGCCGGATTGGACGCCGGGGCACTTCATCGACATGGAAGTCGAGAAGATCCGGGCACTCGTCGGCGACAAGCAGGTGATTTGCGGCTTGTCGGGCGGTGTGGACTCGAGTGTCGCGGCCGCACTGGTGCACAAGGCGATCGGCGATCAGCTCACCTGCATCTTCGTGGACACCGGTCTGCTGCGCTTGCACGAGCGTGAGCAGGTCGAACGCACGATGGGTGAGCATCTGGGGATCCGGCTCATTACGGTGCGCGCTGAAGAGCGCTTCCTGACGGCGCTGGCCGGCGTCGGCGAACCGGAGCGGAAGCGCAAGATCATTGGCGAGCACTTCATTCGCGTGTTCGAAGCGGCGTCGGCGGACGCCGGCAAGGATGCGGCGTTCCTGGTGCAGGGCACGCTGTATCCGGACGTGATCGAATCGGTGAGTGCGAAGGGCGGCCCATCGGCCACGATCAAGACGCACCACAACGTGGGCGGGTTGCCGAAGGACATGAAGTTCCAGCTCATCGAGCCGCTGCGTGAGCTGTTCAAGGATGAAGTCCGCAATGTGGGGCGCGAACTCGGCCTGCCCGAAGAGATGGTGGGTCGCCATCCGTTCCCGGGACCGGGGCTCGCCATCCGCGTGCTTGGTGAGGTGTCGCCGCATGCGCTCGACATCCTGCGCCGCGCCGACGCGATCTACCTCGAAGAGATTCGCGCGGCCGGATTGTATCCGGAGATCTGGCAGGCCTTCGCGGTGTTCCTGCCGGTGCGCTCGGTGGGCGTGATGGGCGATGGCCGCACGTACGAGCATGTGATTGCCTTGCGTGCCGTGACCAGCACCGACGGCATGACCGCCGACTGGTACAACTTCCCACACGACGTGCTGGCGCGCATCTCGAACCGCATCATCAACGAAGTTGACGGCGTGAATCGCGTCGTCTACGACATCAGCTCCAAGCCCCCCGCCACCATCGAGTGGGAGTAACTCCGATGCGCCCTCTGCGTTGCGCCGTTGCGCTGTTGGCTGTTCTGAGCGTGAGCCCGCTCGTGCCATCACCTGCGCTGCGCGCGCAGGGCGGGGCGGGTCGCCCGTCGGCTGGTCGCACGACGGCGCAGCACGGCGTACGACCGCGACGGCTCGTCATTCGGGGCGCGACGGTGATCGAGGGCAATGGCACCCCGGCCGAGGGCCCGAAGGACATCGTCCTGGAAGGCAACCGGATTGTCGATATCGTCGCGCTCGATCCGGTCGCGATGCGCGAAGGGACGGCGCGCCGTCCGCAGGGGGACGTAGAGATCGACGCCACGGGCAAGTACGTCGTGCCGGGGCTCATCAACATCCATGGGCACGTGCAGGATGAGCGCGCGGGTATCCCGCAGCCGCTCGACTACCAGATGAAGCTCTGGCTTGGCATGGGCATCACCACGGTGCGTGATGTGTCCAGCGAGACCGCGAAGACGCTGCAGCTGCGGGCCAAGAGTGCGGCGAACGAGATCGTCGCGCCACGGCTGTACGTGTACGCGCGCTACGCGTACATGCCCATCCCGCGCAATGAACAGGAAGCGCGGCAGCGCGTCCGTGACCTGAAGGCGATGGGCGTGGACGGGCTCAAGCTCTTCGGCATGGACAAGGATGTGTACTATCCGGTCGTTGACGAGGCCCGCAAGCTCGGACTGGGAACCGCGCACCACATGGCCGTGGATGAGACGAACGCCCTCGATGCGGCGGCGGCTGGCCTGACGAGCATCGAGCATTGGTACGGGGTCCCCGACGCGGCGATTCCGGATGGTGCGCAACACTTCCCGTCGAACTTCAACTATGCCGACGAGGGGATGCGCTTCCGCTGGGCGGGCCGCCTGTGGCGCGAAGCGGATCCGCGCCGCCTGCAGGACGTGCTGCAGGCGATGGTGAAGGCCAAGGTCGCGTGGAACCCGACGCTCGAGATCTATGAAGCGAGCCGCGATCTGCAGCGCGCGGAAACGCAGCCCTGGTTTGCCGAGTATCTGCATCCCACGCTCGACACGTACTTCAAGCCGAACGCGGCCAATCATGGGTCGTACTTCGCGAACTGGAGCAGCACCGACGAAGCGTACTGGAAGGAGAATTACCGCATCTGGTTCCAGGCCGTGCGCGACTTCGAGCGCATGGGCGGCGTGGTCGGCGCTGGCGAGGATGCCGGGTTCATCTACCAGATCTACGGCTTCGGGCTGATTCGCGAACTCGAACTGCATCAGGAAGCAGGGTTCCAGCCCATCAAGGCGCTGCAGCATGTCACGGCCAACAACGCCCAGATCCTCGGCGAGGCCTCGCGGCTGGGGCGTGTGCGCCCCGGTTACCTGGCGGACCTCGCGATCCTGAACGGCAATCCGCTCGAGGATCTCAAGGTGTTCTATCCGCCGCGCGCCGATGCCGCGGCGGGCGCCGGCGGCGGCGTGGCGTGGACGATCAAGGACGGCGTGCCCTACGACGCGCAGCGACTGCTGAGCGAAGTCCGCGACATGGTCCGCGCCGCCAAGAAGCGCTGACGTGACGGGACGCGACTGGCAGCGTGACCTGCGCGAGATGATGCAGGTCGCGCTGCCCATCGTGCTGATCAATCTCGGCATTCAGGCGATGGGCGTGGTGGATACGCTCATGGTCGGGCGCCTGGGCGGTGCCGCCATCGCGGCCGTCGCGCTGGGCAACTTCTACTTCTTCAACGTGAGCGTATTCGGGATCGGGGTGCTCTTCGCCATCGATCCCGTGGTGGCGCAGGCCGTCGGTGCCGGCGACGAGGCCGCCGTCGCGCGCGGCGTGCAGCGCGGCTTGGTGCTGGCCCTCGCCATCGCCGTGGTGGTCATGCTGGTCCTCACCCCTGGCGAGGCCATCCTGGGGGCGCTGGAGCAACCCGCGGAGGTCGTCTCGCAGACCGCCGTCTACGCGCGGCGGCGCGCACTCGGCGCGATCCCGTTCTTTGCCTTTGCGGTGATGCGTCAGACGCTGCAGGCGCTGGGGCCCGTGCGCCCCATTCTCTTCGCCGCGCTGGTGGCCAATCTCGTCAACGCCGTGGCGAACTGGCTGCTGGTCTTTGGGAATGGCGGCGCTCCCGCCCTGGGCGTCGCCGGCTCCGGCATTGCCACGGCGATCTCGACGTGGGTGATGGCCGGCGTGCTGCTGATGATCGCCTGGCCGGTCCTGCGCCCCACTCTGCGTCCGTGGCGTGCCGACTCGCTGACGTGGGGGCCGATGTCGCGCATGCTTCGCATCGGGGTGCCCATCGGGGTGCAGTGGTTCTTCGAAAGCTTTGCCTTCGGCCTGACTGCGCTCTTCATGGGGTGGATGGGCACGGCGTCACTGGCGGGCCACGAGATCGCGCTCAACATGGCGGCCTTCACCTTCATGGTGCCGCTCGGCATCTCGGGCGCGGCGGCGGCGGTCGTTGGCCGGGCCATTGGCCGTGGGGACATGCCCGCTGCGCGCCGTGATGCCGCCGCGGCGATTGCCTGTGGCGCGGGGGTGATGTGCGTGAGCGCCGTCGTGTTCATCAGCGCACCGGGGGCGCTGGCGGCGCTCTATACCACCGAAGCGGCGACGTTCGCCGTGGCCACGAGCCTGATTCCGCTGGCGGGGTGGTTTCAGGTCTTCGACGGGCTGCAGGCGGTGACGAGCGGCGTGCTGCGCGGCACCGGCGACACCCGCATCCCGGCGATCCTGCACATGGTCGCCTTCTGGGGCGTGGGCATTCCCCTGGGCTGGTGGCTCGGCTTTCACACGAGCCTACGTGAGCGAGGGCTCTGGGTTGGCCTGGTGGCCGGCCTCGCGGCGGCCGCGCTGCTGCAGAGCGGGCGCGTGATCCGACGACTGCGCGCCGATATCGCGCGCGTCGTCGTCGATCACTGACTAGACGCGCTTCTCCTCGAGGAGCGCCATGAACTCGGCGGGCGACGTCAGCTCGAGCAGGCGGCCGGGCACGTCACTCTCCTTGCTGAACTGCGCGATCTTGCCGAGCACCGGGAGGTACTGGTTCGACACCTCAAGCGGCGGCGCGACGATCAGGAAGAAGAAGTTGACCGGCTTGTCGTCGATCGCCTTGAAGTCGACGCCATCCTTCTTGCGGCCGAACGCGACACGCAAGCGGTTGACGACGAGCGAGCGGCAATGCGGGATCGCGATGCCACGGCCAATCCCGGTCGAACCGAGATTTTCGCGCCGCTTGAGCATCTTGAACAGCATGCCCTCGGACTTCTCATCGAGCTTCAGCAGCCCGATGAGTTCCTTGAGAATTTCGTCCTTGGTCGTGCCCTGGAGCTCGAGCTGGACGGCGTCTTCGGAGAAGAATTCGCGCAGTTCCATAGCCCGGTAACATATCCACGAACCGCCGGGAGTCAAACCGGCGCGTTGCCGGGCCAATCCGGGGTGGCTAGCTTTAACTGCATGTCCCGCAAGGTTTTTTCCTTCGCCGTGCCCAATCCGGTGCCATTGTATCTGGCGCCGATGGCGGGCGTGTCCGAGTCGCCGTTCCGCCGCCTGTGCCACGCCCATGGGGCGGACGTCGTCGTGACCGAGTTTTTGTCGGCCGAGGGAATCCGCCGTGAGAACGTCGCGACCATCAGCAAACTGCGCTTCGCCCCCGAGGAACGCCCCATTGGCGTCCAGATCTTCGGGGCGGATCCGGCGGCGATGGCCGATGCCGCCGCGATGGTCACCGATCTGTTCATGCCCGACTTCGTGGACATCAACTTCGGATGTCCGGTCAAGAAGGTCGTGCGGCGTAATGGCGGCTCGGGGTGCCTCAAGGATCTGGATCTGGTTCAGGAGATCATCCGCGCGGTCGTCAAGGCCACGCATCTGCCGGTGACGGTGAAGACGCGGAGCGGCTGGAACGAACAGATGCGCGACCCGGTCGGCATCGCTCTGCGCATGCAGGACGCGGGCGCAAAGGTGTTCACGCTGCACGCGCGCACGCGCACGCAGATGTATACCGGCATGGCCAACTGGGATGAGATCGCGCAGGTCGCGGAGGCGCTGGATATCCCGGTGCTCGGCAACGGAGACATCAAGACGGCGCACGATGCGAAGCGGATGCTCGACCACACCAAGGCCGATGGCATCATGATCGGCCGCGGCAGCTACGGGCAGCCGTGGGTGTTCCGACAGGCACGCGCGCTCATCAACGGCGAGCCGATGCCCGAGACGCCGGGCGTGCAAGAGCGCTTCGCGGTGGCCCTTTCGCACGCGCGGATGGTGCAGGAGTACGAAGTCGATCCGATCGGCGCGGCGATCGAGTTCCGCAAGCATCTCGGATGGTACGTGAAGGGGCTGCCCAATTCGGCAGAACTCCGCGCCAAGCTGCATCAGGTGCGGGACTTTGCCGAGGTGGAGCAGATCTTCTCGACCTATCTCGCGTTCTACGACGACTACGTGGCGCGCGGCGTGAAGGCGGATGATCCCGACGTCTCCTCGCTCTCCTGCGAGGCCGCCTGACCGGCTCGGAGTTGCCGGAACCGGCATCCGTCGTGTAGTGTAGGAAGCAGGACCGGCGTTGTTGGCCGGGCAGGACCGTTCGAACCGGGGGTGACTGGCTTCGACGGGGTTGGTGAATCTCTGGTAGCGTGCCCAGGTCCTCGAGCACCTGGTAAAACACTCGGGAAAATCACAATCGCGAACAACAACCTCGCGCTCGCTGCCTAACCTTCGGGTTACGTAGCAGTGCTCACGCGGCAGCCCGCCCGGGGCGGCACGTGAGTATCGCAAATCTGGGCTAGTCTCGGTGTGCGCCTTCCGCGCTGAGATGAAACTCTAGAAGGCTTGTCCTGACGTGGGCTTTCCATTGGCCAGCGGATGGAGACCTCAATCAATGGAATACGCACGTAGAAGCTGGGGTGGATCTAGTCTCGGACAGGGGTTCGATTCCCCTCACCTCCACTCAACACGAAGGGCCCGCTTTTGGCGGGCCCTTCGTGTTTGGCGGTCCAGCGCGGACCGACCGCGTCAGTTCGCCTTGGCCGCATCGGCCAGCGCGGCGTGCGCCGCCGCCAGACGGGCCACCGGCACGCGGAAGGGCGAGCACGAGACATAGTCCAGCCCCGCGCGGTGGCAGAACGCCACCGACTTGGGATCGCCACCGTGTTCGCCGCAGATACCGACCTTGAGGCCGGGGCGGGTCTCGCGGCCGTCGCGCACGGCCCACGTGATCAGCTTGCCCACACCCTTGGCGTCGAGCACCTGGAAGGGATCATCCGGGTAGATGCCACTGTCGACGTACTGTGGCAGGAAGCGCCCGGCGTCGTCGCGGCTGAGGCCGTACGTCGTCTGGGTGAGATCGTTGGTGCCGAAGGAGAAGAAGTCGGCTTCCGTGGCGATCTCGTCGGCCGTGAGCGCCGCGCGCGGCAGCTCGATCATGGTGCCGATCAGATACTCGATCCGCTCGCCCATCACGCCCATGACCTGCTCGGCGGCGCGCTCGATGATCGCCCGCTGATGCCGGAGTTCGGTCACGTCCGAGACGAGCGGCACCATGATTTCGGGACGCACGTCGATGCCGCGACGGTTGGCCCGCACCGCCGCCTCGAAGATCGCACGCGCCTGCATCTCGGTGATCTCGGGGTAGATGATGCCGAGGCGGCACCCGCGATGGCCGAGCATCGGATTCGTCTCGCGCAGCGAGGAGACGATGCGATTGAGATCCTGCCGGCTCAATCCCAGTGAGGCCGCCAGCAACGACGACTCCTCACCGCCGTGCGGCAGGAACTCATGCAGCGGCGGATCGAGGAGTCGGATCGTGACCGGCAGCCCGTCCATCGCGGCGAAGATGCCCTCGAAGTCGGTGCGCTGCATCGGCAGCAACTTGTCGAGTGCCCGCCGGCGGCCGGCTTCATCGCGCGCCACGATCATCTCGCGCATCGCGGTAATACGATCGCCCTCGAAGAACATGTGCTCCGTGCGGCAGAGCCCAATGCCTTCGGCGCCAAAGTTGCGCGCGACGCGTGCATCACGCGGCGTGTCGGCGTTCGCCCGCACCTTGAGGCGGCGATGGCCGTCGGCCCAGCCCATCAGCTTGGCGAAGCCCTGATACGTCGGCGCTTCGTTCGGCGTCATGGCCCCGTTGATGACGCGCATCACTTCACTGGGCTGCGTCGGCAGGTCGCCGGCGAACACGCGCCCGGTGCCACCGTCGAGCGTGAGCCAGTCGCCTTCGTTGATCACCAGATCCCCGATGCGCGCGCCACGCCCTTCGTGCCCAATGTCCAACGCGGTGCATCCGACGATCGCACACTTGCCCATGCCGCGCGCCACGACCGCCGCGTGGCTGGTCATGCCGCCGCGTGCCGTGAGCACGGCGCGAGCCGCGACGATGCCGTGGAAATCTTCCGGCGTCGTTTCCTCGCGAACGAGGATGACCTGCTCACCGGCCTGATTGCGACGCTCGGCGACGTCGGGATCAAACACGACCACGCCGCTCGCCGCGCCCGGGCTCGCCGGGAGGCCGACGGCAATGGGAGTGGCCTGCGACGTCGTGGCGATGACGCGATGCAGCAGCTGATCGAGCTGGCTGGGCTGCAGGCGCAGCACGGCGTCGGTCTCGGAGATCAGCCCTTCCTGCACCATTTCCAGCGCAATACGCAGCGCCGCGGTGGTCGTGCGCTTGCCGGTACGCGTCTGCAGCAGATAGAGCGTACCACGCTCCACCGTGAACTCGATGTCCTGCATGTCGCGGAAGTGGCGCTCGAGCCGCGCCTGCGTATCGAGCAACTGCTCGTACGCGCCCGGCAGCCGCTGCGCCATCTCGTCGATGTGGAGCGGCGTCCGGATGCCAGCCACCACATCCTCGCCCTGCGCATTGACGAGGAACTCGCCGTAGAAGCGCCGTTCGCCCGTGCTCGGATCGCGCGTGAACGCCACGCCGGTGCCAGAATCATCACCCATGTTGCCGAACACCATGGACACGATGTTCACACCGGTGCCCAGGTTGTGCGGAATGCCGTTCACCTTGCGGTAATCAACGGCCTTCTTGAGCGTCCAGCTCTTCCAGACGGCTTCGATCGCGCCCCACAGCTGCACCTGGGGATCCATCGGGAACGGGGCGCCCGTCGTGGCCTTCACGAGCGCCAGATACTCCTTCACCAACTGCTGCAGCGCCTCTGCCGGCAGCTCGCTGTCGTTGGTGACATCGTTCGTCATGCGCTTGGTGGCCAGCAGATGCTCGAACTTGCTGATCGGCACGCCGAGCACGACGTCCGCATACATCTGTACGAACCGACGATACGAGTCGTAGGCAAAGCGCGGGTTGCCGCTGTTGGCCGCGAGTCCCTCGACCGTGGCGTCGTTGAGCCCGAGGTTGAGGATCGTCTCCATCATGCCGGGCATGCTGACCGCGGCCCCCGAGCGGACCGAGACGAGGAGGGGGTTGGCCGGGTCGCCGAAACGCTTGCCGGACACCTCCTGCAGCGTCACGAGGGCCGTCTCCACCTCCGCGCGGAGCGCGTCGGCAATGCCCCCGTGATCCAGGTACTCGATGCACGCCTGCGCCGCGATGGTGAACCCCGGCGGCACCGGCACGCCGAGGTTCGTCATCTCCGCGAGATTGGCGCCCTTGCCGCCAAGCACCGCCTTCATGTCCCGCGTTCCGTCGGCCTTACCGTTGCCGAAGAAGTATACCGAGCGCGTCACAGGCGGGGTCTCCAAGGGGGCGGGGCGAGCCGGTGGCAATCAGCCAACGGCCAGAGGAAGGGGAATGCCTCCACCGGCGCGAAGCAGCTCCGCGTCGACCGGAGTCGCCGTCGGATACCGACCGGAGAAGCAGGCATGGCAATATCCCCCCGGTCCGTCCGGCATCGCGGTCAGCATGCCGTCAATCGAGAGGTACCCGAGGGAGTCAACGCCCAAATGACGCACGAGTTCCTCGTGCGTCATCTGCGCCGCGATCAGCTCGGTCTTCCGGGGCGTGTCGATGCCGTAGTAGCACGGGCTGATAATCGGGGCACTCGAGACGCGCATATGCACTTCCCGAGCCCCCGCCGCCCGCACCAGCGACACAAGGCCCTTGGTGGTCGTCCCGCGCACGATGGAGTCGTCGACCATGACGACGCTCTTCCCTTCGATGAGCTCGCGCACCGGGTTGTACTTGACCTTCACCTTGGCCGTGCGCCCCGACTGCGTGGGCTGAATGAAGGTGCGCCCGACGTAGTGGTTACGGATGAGCGCCAGCTCGTAGGGCACGCCGCTCTCCTCGGCAAAGCCCAGCGCCGCCGAGTTGGACGAATCGGGTACGGCGAACACGACCTCGGCCCCTGGCGCCGGGCACTCCCGCGCCAGCTGACGGCCGAGCGCGCGCCGCGAACGATCCACCGAGCCACCGAAAACGTTGCTGTCGGGGCGCGCGAAGTACACGTGCTCGAAGACGCAGCGATTGAGCGGCGCCGACGGCAGCACATGCATCGTGCGCAGGCCGAGTTCGTCCACGGCCACAATCTCACCGGGCGCGATCTCCCGCTCGATCGTGGCCCCGACGATATCGAGCGCGCACGTCTCCGACGCAAACACGATGCTGTCGCCGAGGCGCCCCATGACCAGCGGTCGCCAGCCGTGCGGATCGCGCGCGACGATCACCGTCTCGCCGAGCAGCACGAGCAGGCAGTATGCGCCCTCGACACCGGCGAGGGCGCGCGCCACACGCTCCTCCGGCGAATTGCCGTAGGCGCGGGCAATGCGATGCACGATGACCTCGGAGTCCATCGTGCTGGCGAAGATCGCCCCGGCGTCCTCGAGTTCACGGCGCAGCTCCACCGCGTTCGTCAGATTGCCGTTGTGCGCGAGCGCGATGTGCCCCTGCCGCACGCGCGCCAGGATCGGCTGCGCGTTCTCGATCGCCGACGACCCGGCCGTGCTATAGCGCGTGTGCCCGATCGCGATGGGGCCCGTCAGCGTTTCCATATCGGATTCGCTGAACCCCTCCGAGACGAGCCCCATCGCGCGACTGGCACGCGCGATGCCGCTCTCGCTCACCGCCACGATCCCTGCTGACTCCTGGCCGCGGTGCTGCAGCGAATACAAACCGAGCTGCGTGAGCGCGGCCGCATCCGTGTGCCCGTAGACGCCAAAGATCCCACACATGGAGAAAACTCCCGATCAGTCGTTGGAAGGGGCGTGCGACGCCGACACCGCATGCTCGGCCGGCGTATCGCCGTCCATCGCCTGCGGAATGGCCTCATGAAACGCCTTCGCGAGCCACGTCACGGGAGCCGTGAACGTGTCGTCCGAAATCGTCACCCGGGCGCCTTCCTCGGCGCTCGTGACGCGCCCGATGACCCGGGCGGGTACGCCATACTGCGCCGCAGCGGCCAGCACCGCGGCGCTATCGGCGGTGGAGACCACGACGCGTCCATGTGCTTCGCCAAAGAGCAGCGCGCGATGGGGCAGGGTGGCCCAGACCGACAGATCCACCGTGAAGCCAAAGAGCTGCTCCCGATTGAGGATCGCGCACTCCGCGAGCGCAACTGCCAGGCCACCGTCGCTGCAATCGTGCGCCGAGCGCACCGCGCCGGCCTTGATCGCCGCCAAGAGCGCATCGATCAGCGCCCGTTCCCGGGTCGGATCACACACCGGCGGTTCGCCGATCGTGAGCCCGTGGAGCGCCAGCAGATACTCACTCGCGCCAAGCTCCGCCGTGTTCTCGCCGAGCAGCACGATCTCATCGCCCACCTGCTGGAAGCCACTCGGCGTCACGTGGGCCATCGACTCGATGAGTCCCACCATGCCGATGGTCGGCGTCGGATGAATGGCGCCCTGCGGATTCTCGTTGTACAGCGAGACGTTGCCGCCGGTCACCGGCGACTCGAGGACTGTGCACGCCTCGCCCATGCCCTTGATGGCTTCGCTGAGCTGGAAGTACACCTCGGGCTTCTTCGGGTTGCCGAAGTTGAGGTTGTTCGTGATCGCCATCGGGCGGGCCCCGGTGCACGCCACGTTGCGCGCCGCCTCACACACCGCGGCGCGGCCGCCATTCCGCGGCGAGAGCGCGACGTGCCGGCCGTTACCGTCGATGCACAGCGCGATGGCCTTGTCGGTCCCGCGCAGGCGCACCACCGCGGCATCGCTGCCCGGGCCTCGCACGGTGCTCGTCCGCACGGTCGAATCGTACTGCTGCCACACCCACCGCTTGCTCGCGATCGTGGGCGAGGAAAGAAGCCGCTCGAGCGTCCAGCTATGATCGCGCTCTTCCGGCAGCGGCGTCACCGCATGCGGATCGCGGTGCCGCGCGGCCTTGAGTGCCTCGCTCTCGCGCGGCTCGAGCACGTACTGCGGGCACTCCGTCACCAGGCGCGAGCCCGGGAACTCGGCGACGATCTTGTCACCTTCGGTCACGCGATAGACCGGCTCGGCGATCACTTCGCCGATGACGGCGGCTTCGAGGTCCCACTTGGCGAGAATCGCCCGCACGTCGTCCTCGTGCCCCTGCTTGGCCACGACGAGCATCCGCTCCTGCGACTCCGAGAGCAGGATCTCGTACGGTGTCATCCCCTGCTCGCGCACCGGGACCTTCGTGACATCGATCGTCACGCCGACATCGCCGCGCTCGGCCATTTCCGCCGAGGACGACGTGAGACCGGCGGCGCCCATGTCCTGAATGGCCACAATGTGCCCGCTGCGAATCAGCTCCAGCGACGCCTCCAGCAGCAGCTTCTCGGTGAACGGATCACCGACCTGCACCATGGGGCGCTTGGCATCGCTCGCTTCCGACAGATCTTCCGACGCGAACGAGGCTCCATGAATGCCATCGCGGCCGGTGCGTGCGCCCACCGCCATGATGGGATTGCCGACCCCGCTCGCCACCGCGCGGATGAGTTCATCCTCGCGCATGAGCCCCACGCACATCGCGTTCACGAGCGGGTTGCCTTCGTACGACGGATCGAAGACGACCTCGCCACCTACGGTGGGCACGCCCACGCAGTTGCCGTAGTCGCCGATCCCCTTCACCACGCCGGAGAAGAGCCAGCGCACACGCGGCGACGAGAGCGGCCCGAAGCGCAGCGAGTTCAGCAGCGCGATCGGACGGGCCCCCATCGTGAAGACGTCACGCAGAATGCCGCCCACGCCGGTTGCGGCGCCCTGATACGGCTCCACCGCCGAAGGGTGATTGTGCGACTCGATCTTGAAGGCCACCGCCCATCCGTCGCCGACCGAGATGACGCCCGCGTTCTCACCGGGCCCCTGCAGCACCCACGGCGCCTTGGTCGGGAGCGTCTTGAGCATCGGACGTGAATGCTTGTAGGAGCAGTGCTCGCTCCACAGGGCACTGACGACGCCGATCTCGGTGAACGTGGGCGTCCGACCGAGCATGTTCACCAACCGCTCGTACTCGAACTCCGTGATCCCGTGCTCCGCGACGAGCGCGGGCGTGATGGCCGGATCGCCCGCCCGGGGTTCCACGCGGGACGAAGTGGGAACCGTCGAACTCATGCCTCAGCTCCGGCCAGCAGGGTGTCAAGAATGGATGCGAAGAGGGGCGCGCCATCCACCGAACCGAGCGCGGGCTCGAGGGCGCGCTCCGGGTGGGGCATCATGCCCAGCACGTTGCCGGTAGCATTGATGATGCCGGCGATATTGCGCAGCGAGCCATTCGGATTGGCCGCTTCGGTGGCCTCGCCGTGCGCATCCACGTAACGGAAGACGACATGGCCGTCGCCCTCGAGACGCGCCAGCGTGTCGGCGTCGGCGGTGTAGCGGCCGTCGCCGTGCGCGACGGGGATGGAGATCCGCTGTCCGACGTGATACTGGCTCGTGAACTTGGTGGCGATGCTCTCCACGCGCAGCGTGACCGGGGCACTCACAAAGCGGAGGCTCGCGTTGCGGAGCAGGGCGCCGGGGAGCAGTCCCGCCTCACAGGCAATCTGAAAGCCGTTGCAGATGCCGAGGACGAGGCCGCCCTTCTTGGCATGCGCCACGACTTCCTGCATGATGGGCGAGAAGCGCGCGATGGCGCCGGCGCGCAGGTAGTCGCCATAGCTGAAGCCACCCGGGAGAATGACGAGATCCACGCCCTGGAGATCGTGATCCTTGTGCCAGAGGTAGACGGCCTCCTGACCCAGGTGATCGGCGATCGCGTGCAGCGCGTCCTCGTCGCAGTTGGACCCGGGGAAGCGAACGATCCCGGCCTTCACGCGCGCTCCACGCTGGCGATGTCGAAGTCTTCCGTCACCGGATTGGCGAGGAGCTTCTCGCACATGGCCTTGATGTTCGAGCGGGCCGCGTCCGGCGAATCCGCCTGCGTCTCCACGATCACGTAGCGGCCGACGCGCACATCACCCACATCGGCAAAGCCGAGCGAGTGCAGCGCATCCGCCACGGCCTTCCCCTGCGGATCGAGGATGCCGCGGCGGGGCACGATGTGGACGGCGCAACGATAACGGGTCATGCGGGCGATTCCTCGCGACCGGTCGCGGGACCGGATTGTGAACGGTTCGAGCGGCGCCGCTTGCGGCGCCGACGGGTGGCTTGGAGCTCCTCGTAGTGGTCATCGTCGTCGTCATCGCCGTGATCATCGCGGCCAGGCAGACGGTCGAGGAGCCCGAGGAACACCGTGCGCAGGATGCCGTACAGGACGTACGCCATCAGCGCCGGGAAGAAGAACTTCTTGGGGAGGAAGATCACCCCGACAAACGTCCCAACGACCAGCAGGAAGCCCAGGATCCCCTTGATCGTGCGGAAGTTCACGGTCGGGACCTTGGCATACTGCACGTTGCTGATCATCAGCATGCCGAGGCCCATGATGACCCAGCGGAGCATCTGGTGCCACGGCAGGTCACCGATGATGGTCTCGGTATAGAGCGGCGTCTGGCTGAACCAGTAATAGGTCGCCAGCGTCATGCCCGCGGCGGGGCTGGGGAGGCCGGTGAAGTGCGACACCTTCCGTCCGGCCTGCTCGACATTGAAGCGCGCCAGGCGCATCACGGCGCAGGCGGTGAAGAAGAAACAGAACACCCACTCCCAGCGGGTGCTCTGGAACACCGCGAAGTACATGATCAGCGCCGGCGCCGTCCCGAAGGAGATCGCATCGACGAGCGAGTCGAGCTCCTCACCAAACCGCGATCCCGACTTGGTGGCGCGCGCGATGCGCCCGTCGAGGGTGTCGGCAATCGCGCCGAAGACGATGAACCGGGCCGCCGCATCGAAATCGCCGCGCGACGCAGAGACGATCGCGAAGATGCCGAAGAAGAGGTTCGCGAGCGTGAAGCCGTTCGGCAGCGCAACCGCCGCGCGCTGCCGATACCGCCGCGGTCGATCCGGGGCGTCCTGGCTCATGCGCGAATCGGGGCGGTTCATCACTCAGCCGGTCGGCAGGTCAGCGATGACCGTCTGGCCCGCGGTCGTCCGCTGCCCCACCGCCACCCGCAGGCGGGCGTCCGGAGGCAGGAAGACATCCACACGCGAGCCGAAGCGGATCAACCCCATGCGTTCCCCCTGAACCGCCGCGTCACCGGACTTGGAGTCGGTGATGATGCGGCGCGCGATCAGCCCGGCGATCTGGCGCACCAGGATGCGATGCCGCGGCGTCACGATCCCCACCGACGCCTGTTCGTTCTCCACGCTCGACGCTTCGGTCACCGCGTTCAGGAACTTGCCCGCCTTGTGCACCACATGCTCCACGCGCCCGGTGACGGGATAGCGATTCACGTGCACGTCGAAGACGTTCATGAAGATCGACACGCGCTGCGTCGGCCCGCCCACGAAGGTGGGTTCGTCGATGTTCGTGATCAGCACCACGCGGCCGTCGGCCGGGGCGATGGCCACGCCATCGCCGCGTTCGCCCGGGCGCTGGGGATTGCGGAAGAACCACGCGACCCAGAGCGCGAGCACCAGCACGACGAACGCCGCGAGCCAGAGGCCCCACGAGCGCTGCTTGAGCGCCAGCGAGAAGAGCACCGCCGCCACCGCGGCAGCACCCAGAATGAACGGATAGCCTTCACGAGCGAACATCGAGGATCCTCAAACGGGGAGACCGAGGCGCGCCAGATCGAGCGGCGCGCCCGTGATCCGGGCGAACGCATCGCGATAGCGGAGGCTGGTTGCCTCAATCACCTCAGGCGGAAGCGTGGGCGGCGGGGCTTCTCCATTCCAGCGCCCGGCTCGGCGCTCCCCGTCCAACCAATCACGCAGGGGCTGCTTGTCGAAGCTCGGCTGGCCGTGGCCCGGTTCATACCGGTCGGCGGGCCAGAACCGTGAACTGTCGGGCGTGAGCACCTCGTCGATCAGCAACAGGCGGCCATCGCGCCATCCAAACTCGAACTTGGTATCAGCCACGATGATGCCACGCGGTTCGGCAGTGGCCCGCCCGAACTCGTACACGGTGCGCGCCAGTCGCTCCAACTCGGCGGCGACCGCCGGACCCTGACGCTCGATCACGGTGGCGATGGTGATGTTCTCATCGTGCCCCGACTCCGCCTTGGTCGCCGGGCTGAAGAGCGCGGGCTCGAGTCGATCGCTTTCGCGCAGCCCGGCCGCCAGCGGTTCACCGGCGAGCGTCCCGTGTTCGCGATACTCCTTCCACGCCGACCCCGAGATGTAGCCGCGAATCACACACTCGATGGGCACCACGTCGGCCCGCACACACAGCATGCTGCGGCCCGCGATCTCCCCGCGGTGCGCGGCAAGCGCCGGCACCTCGCGAATGATCTCGTCGGTGTCAGCGGTGAGCAGATGGTGCTCCACCCGGTTCGCCAGCTGGGCCAGCCACCACGCCGTGAGCTGCGTCAGGACCGCACCCTTGTACGGAATGGCCTGATCCATCACGACATCGAACGCACTGATGCGATCGGTCGTCACCAGCAGCAGGCGCTCGTCATCGACCCCGTACACATCGCGCACCTTGCCGCGTCGCACGAGGGGCAGGGGCAGCGCGGTGCTCGACACCGCGATCGGAGCAGACGCGCTCATACGCGCACCTCTTCACGTTCCGCCTGTACCCGTTCGGTCGAGAGCCAATGCGCCACGTGCTCGGCCAGAAACTCCTCGACCTGCTGCGGCGCGCGCCCCACAAAGCGCGCGGGCTCGGCGACCGCCTGCAAATCCTCGAGGGGAATGCCGAACGCCGGGTCGGCGGCCAGACGCTCGAGCATGTCATTCTTCGGCGCCCCGTCCTTCACGGCACGCGCGGCGGCAATGCTGTGCCCCCGAATGATCTCGTGCGCTTCCTGCCGATCGCCGCCCGCGCGCACGAAGCGCACGATCAGCTCCTCGGTCGCCATGAACGGCAGTTCGTCTTCCACCCGCCGACGAATCCGCGCCGGATGCACCTCGAGCCCGCGCACGACGTTCTGCATCAGCACGAGAATGGCATCGGTCGCCAGGAACGATTCCGGGATCGCGAGGCGACGGTTCGCCGAGTCGTCGAGCGTGCGCTCGAAGTACTGCACGGCGTGCGTCTGATTCGCATTCGGCTCGAGGCTCAGGACGAAGCGCGCCAATGCCGCAATGCGCTCGGAGCGCATCGGGTTGCGCTTGTACGCCATGGCCGACGAGCCGATCTGGTTCTTCTCGAACGGCTCCTCGATCTCGCCGAACGCCTGCAGCATGCGAATGTCGCCGGAGAACTTGGAGGCCGTGGCGGCGATGCCGGCCACCACGCCAAGCACCTGCGCGTCAACCTTTCGCGAATACGTCTGACCACTCACCGGAATCGACGACGCAAAGCCCATCTTCTGGCACACCATCGCGTCGAGCGCGCGCACCTTGGCGTGGTCCCCATCGAACAGCGTCAGGAAGCTCGCCTGCGTGCCGGTCGTCCCTTTGACGCCGCGGAACGGCAGTGTCCGCACCCGGTAGTCGAGATCCTCGAGATCGAGGAGAATGTCCTGCATCCAGAGCGTCGCGCGCTTGCCCACCGTGGTGAGCTGCGCCGGCTGCAGATGCGTGTAGCCCAGCGCCGGCACGTCCTTCCACTGGCGGGCGAAGCCGCTCAGCGCATCGAGCGCGTCGAGCAGCTTGCTGCGCAGCAGGTCCAGCCCCTGACGCATCAGGATCAGCTCGGCGTTGTCCGTGACGTAGCAGCTGGTCGCGCCGAGATGAATGAACTTGCGCGCCGCCGGGGCCACATCACCGAAGGCGTGCACATGCGCCATGACATCGTGCCGGAACTTCCGCTCGTACTCGGCCACCGCGGCGAAGTCGATGTCGTCGAGGTGTGCCCGCATCGCCGTGAGCGCCTCCTCGGGAATCTCGATCCCGAGCGCCTGCTGCGATTCGGCCAGGGCCAGCCAGAGGCGGCGCCACAGACCGTAGCGCGCCTGCGGGCCCCACAGGGTGAGCATGGCTTTCGAGGCATAACGCTCGGAAAGCGGCGAGGAGTAACCGGAACTATCGGAAGCAGTCACGAAGGGCGTGGCCGAGTGGACAGAGATCAGCGGAGATAGAACTGCGTCTGCAGGAACTGCCGGTTGCGTTCGAACACGAGGAACACGGCCCCACGTGCGCCGTAGCGATCGATGGCGGCCGACGCCGCCTCCGCCGTCGCCACGCGGGACTGCCCCACCTGCACGATCACATCCCCTTCCTGGAGCCCGATCTCGTCACGAATCCGATCGGACACCTTGTACACGAGCGCCCCCTGATTCGACCCGATCCCGCGCTCCTGGCGAATGGCATCGGTCAGGGAGATGAGCTGCAGTTCACGCAGGACGGTCACCTTCTGGGCCGTGACCTCCGGCGCATCCGCCACCTGCAGCGCGAGCTTCAGCTCACGCCCACCACGACGGACGGTCACCGGCAACGTCTCGCCAACCCGCAGGTCGAGGAGCCGTGCCTCCCAATCGAACGGATTCCGGACCGGCCGAGTGCCCGCCTGCACGACCACGTCGCCCGGCTGCACGCCAGCCTTCTCGGCGGGGGAGCCCGGAACGACACGCGCCACGATCGCGCTCACCCGGGCCGCGTCGCGCGCGCTCTGGGCCTGCGGCGTCTGGAGCCGGACGCCAACCCACGGCTGACGCACGCTGCCGTGCTCCAGCAGGTCCTCCACGATGCGCTTGGTGCGATCGATAGGAATGGCGAACCCCAACCCCACCGACCCGCCGCTCGGCGAATAGATCGAGCTGTTCACGCCAATCACTTCGCCGGACGCGTTGACCAGTGGGCCGCCCGAGTTGCCCGGATTGATGGCGGCGTCGGTCTGAATCATGTCGACGTAGACCCCGCCGCCTTCGGCGCGTCCGGCCAGATTGCGCCCGACGGCGCTCACCACGCCGACCGACACGCTGGGCTCGTTGTTCGCGAGGACGAAGCCGAACGGATTGCCGATCGCGATCGTCCACTCACCGACGATCAGGTTGGACGAGGTCCCGAGGGGCGCGATGGGGAGATCCTTCGCCTTGATGCGGACCACGGCGAGATCGTTCGTCTCGTCCGCCCCCACGACCGTTGCGTCGTACGTGGTGCCGTCGCGCATGGCGACCTGCACCTTGGTGGCACCGGCGATCACGTGCGCATTCGTGACAATGACACCGTCGCCACGCACCACAAAGCCCGAGCCGATGCCGGCGTTGCGCCGCTCACCGGTGCGCCCGCCCATGAAGTACTCGAAGAAGTCGACCGGGACGCGCTCGACGGTCTCGGTCTGTACCGTGACCACGGCGGGCGCCACGCGCTCGACGGCGGTCGTGATGGCGGTGCGACGCGACGCATCGACCTTGGCGGCGGGCACGGGCCCGCTCGGCAGCGGCGACGCGGGCGGCAACGTGCGCGACTGTGCGCCGGACGCGGACGGGTTGGCCCCTTCGCACCCGACCAGGACGAGTGCGACCAGAGCGATCAGCGAGGAACGGGACAGCATATGCGAATCTCGACGGACGCGGGCGATTCGGCCGGTCATCACGCATCCCCCGCGAAACACGTCGCGGGGTAGGTGACGGCGCGCAGCGACAGGCCATGCGCCGGAGCCGGCGGTGACGTGTCGGCGTTGTCGGGTGCCACGAGGAGCCGCGCGATCGTGCCGCGCGGTCGGCGCCCAAGCGCCACGTCGATCATCGTCCCGACCAGAAATCGCACCATGTGATGGAGAAAGCGGTTTGCCGCAACTTCGAACACCCAGCCGCCGTCGCGAGGCACCCAGGCCGCGTGCTGAATCACGCAGCGGTGGTGATCATCGATCGGCGCCGTGTGAGCAACGGCAAAGGCGCGGAACGTGTGCTCGCCCAGCAGGCTCGCGGCCTCGGCGTGCAACGCGTCCGCCTCCAACGGGCGACGCACGAACCATTCGTACCGCCGCCGGAAAGGCGAACAGGCCTCCTCGTTCGTGCCCACAAGATAACCATATCGGCGGGCGGTTGCGCTGTAGCGCGGATGAAAATCCGCCGCCATCCGATGGGCCGACGCGACCCAGATCCCATCGGGGAGCAGGGCATTCATGGCGCGCCGAAGCGCCTCGGGCGTCCACTTTTCCGGGACCCGGACCCCGACCCCCTGCCCGTGGGCGTGTACCCCCGCATCGGTCCGGCCGGCCCCGATGGCCGGAATGTGCGTGCCACAGAGTCGGGCGAGCACCGCCTCCATCTCCCCCTGCACGGTGGGGACGTCGGGCTGTCGTTGCCAGCCGGCGAACGCCCCCCCGTCGTACTGGGTTACCAGAAGGATCGGTCGCGGGTCCATGGCGCGGGGAAGGTAGGCACCACCGCCCTTCGCTTCAACTCGGCCGTGCTCGGCCATTGCGCCGACGGCGCCAATCGCGTTTTCTCCCTGTCTCACGAACTCGCATGGCTCCCCGCTCCCTTTCCTCGCTCGCGCACTCGCTCGCCACCGTCGCCGATATCGACGGGGCGTTGGTCGCGCTCGGTGAAGCGGTGGCCGACCTCGACCGGGGCGCCCAGCTCGCCCTGATCGGCTATGACGCCCGGCGCGACATGCTGCACGAGCGGCTCGCGCCCGCGGGTGCGACGGTCGCCAAGAGCACGCTCGAAACGACCTTCGACCACCTCCCGGAGGGGGTGCGGACGAAGATTCTGAGCGGTGGGCCCTTCCACGACGTGCTCGACCGGTCGGCCGATTATCCCCGGCTCTTCGGATTCACGACGTCGATGGACGGCGGGGTGCTCGCGGTGCGTGGGCTCAAGGTCGAAGGCGTGTTGGGGGCCGTTCTGGCGCTCTACGAGCCGCGCAAGATCTTCGGCACCCGCACCACTGAGCGGCTCGCCCCGTCCGTGGCACTCTTTGACCTCGCGTATGCACGCCTCGCCGAACGCGACGCCCGCGAGGAAGCGGTGCGCACGCTGGAAGACGTGACCCAGCGGGTGCACGGGGAGTACGTCCGCCGGCTGGCGGCCCTCGAAGGCGAGCTGCGCGCCGCGCGCAATACCCCGCTGCAGAGTGGCTCGATCGAACCGGCCGAAGCGCTGACCCTCCGGGCCGAGGCCGCGCGCGCCACCGAGGAAGCGCGACGGTCCGGTCGCAAGGCTGAGCTCGCCGAGCGGCAGCTGGCGAGCGCGGTGGCCCAGCTCGAGCAGTCGCACATCGAACTGCATCGGCGGAGCGAAGCGCTGCGCCAGCGCTCGCGCACGCTCTATCTACTCGATCGTGCGCTGACCCTGAACGCCGAAACCAGCGATGCCCGTATGCTGGTCGACGGGCTGCTGGCGCTTGTCGGCGACGACATGCAGGCGCAGCGCTGTTCACTGATGCTGCGCGCGCCCGAGCCGGATCATCTCTATCTCGCCGCCGCGCGCGGGATCGCGCCGAACATCGTGGAAGGCATGCGCATTCGCGTGGGTGAAGGCGTCGCCGGCCGTGTGGCGGCCGCACGGCAGCCGTTGCTCGTGCAGGATGTGCGCGAAGCGTCGCAACATCCGCTCTTGCGCGATCAGTACTTCACCACCGGCAGCTTCATCAGCTTCCCGCTGGTGTACCACGACGAGTTGGTGGGCGTCGTGAACCTGACCAATCGCGCGCAGCGCGGGACGTACACCGATGAGGACGTGGAGCGCGTGCGGTTGCTCGGTCTCATCATCGCGCTGATTGCGACCCGCGCCCAGCTCCCCGAACGGTTGTTGGAGAGCCTGAATGTCCGGTGAGCCGGGCGCCGAGGCGCTCGCACGCGTCATTCGCGCGCTCGCCCTGCGGGAACCCGTGACCGGTGCGGCGCTACAGCAGGCCTTTGGCGTGATCATGCGGGGCGAAGGGACGTCCGCGCAGGTCGCGGCGCTGCTGATGGCGCTGCGCGTCAAAGGCGAAACCGCTGAGGAGGTCGCGGCCGTCGTGCGGGCGCTGCGGGAGGCGATGATCGTCCTTCCGGCCGACGCCCCAGGCGACCTGGTGGATACCTGCGGCACCGGCGGTGGCGCGCTCACCACCTTCAACATCTCCACCGCCGCGGCACTGCTGGCGGCCGGCATGGGGGTGCGGGTGGCGAAGCACGGCAACCGCTCTTTCACGAGCAAGTCCGGCAGCGCCGACGTGCTCGAGGCGCTGGGGGTCGCCATCGATCAGCCGCCGGCGAGCATGGCCCGCACGCTGCGCGAAGCCGGGATCGTGTTCATGTTCGCGCCGCTCATGCATCCGGCGCTCCGGCATGTTGGCCCGGTCCGTCGCGAACTGGCCATTCCCACCGTGATGAACATCGTCGGCCCGCTCGCGAACCCCGCCCGCGTCGGCCGTCAGGTCGTCGGCGTGGCGGAACGGGGGCGCCTCACGCTGATCGCCGATGCCCTGGCGGAGCTGGGCGCCGCGCGGGCGATGGTGGTGCACGGGGAGCCGGGCATGGACGAAGTGTCGCCCCTCGGGCTCACCGCGGTGCGCGAAGCGGTGCACGGCGCGATGCGCGAGTGGACGATCGACCCGGCGGACTTCGGGTACGAGGACATCGCCCTGACGGAGCTCGCGGGCGGCGATCCGGCACAGAACGCGGCGCTGGTGACACAGGTGCTGCAGGGTGACGGACCGCGCGGCGCGCAGGCGGCGGTGGTGCTCAACGCCGCGGCGGCGCTCTATGTGAGTCGCGATGACATTGCCTACGGTGACGCGGTGAGCACCGCCCGCGATGCGTTACGCGCGGGGGCAGGGTATACCGCGCTTGAACGGCTCCGGGCCGCCTCGCACGGCCCGGATACCGCTCAGTAACGTCGCAGCACGCCCACGACGATCCCCTGGATGCGGACGTCGTCTTCGTGGACGAACAGGGGCTGCATCGTCTCGTTGGCCGGCTGCAGCCGAATGCGGCCATCCCGCTCCCGGTAGTAGCGCTTGACCGTGGCCCCGGCGCCGTCGAGCAGGGCGATGACCATTTCACCGTTGTCCGCCGCCTGCTTGTCGTTGATCACGACGTAGTCGCCGTCGCGGATGTGCTCCTCGATCATGGAGTCGCCGCGAACGCGCAGCACATAGTGGCTGCCGCTCTTTCGCAGGAACCCATCGGGCACCGCCATGGTTTCGCCGGCGTGCATCGCTTCGATCGGCGCACCGGCCGCGACGCTGCCCAACAACGGCAGTTCCACCGCGCGCTGGTACATCTCCGAGGGCAGAATTTCGATGGCACGACTCTCGTTGTACGAGCGCTTGATGTACCCCTTGCGTTCGAGATTCGTGAGATGTTCGTGCACCGTCGCCAGCGAGTTATAGTTGAACTGCGAGGCGATCTCTTCGAAGCTCGGGGCATAGCCGTTCGCCTCGTTGTACTCCGACAGGAAACTCAGAATCTCCCGCTGTCGCTTCGTAAGCGGCATTGCAGCTCCACGTAGGGGGACGGGTGGCAGCCCGTAAAAAGGCCGAATCCAACCACCCGCCACGCTAACCGAAGACAGGCCGAAGTGCAAGGATTTTTTTCGTCGGGGCCCTGGACCTTCCCTGAAGGCACCCTCGGCGCCCTGACTCGCGAGGCCCACGAGCGGGCCGCGGCGGTGGTCGCCCGTCTCCCGGAGCTCCAGGCGCGCGCCCGCGATGCCGCCCGCGCCGCGCCGTTTGCCCCCACGCTCCGCGGCAGCCGGATCCGCGTGATCGCCGAGGTCAAGCGAGCCTCGCCGTCCAAGGGGGCCATCGCCCCCGGACTCGACGCGGTCGAGCAGGCCCGAGCCTACGTGGCCGGCGGCGCCGCGGCGATCTCCGTGCTCACCGAGCCCACGCGGTTTGGCGGCGCCCTCGAGGATCTGGCACGCGTCGCGGCCGCCGTGGCCGTCCCCGCCATCCGCAAGGATTTCCTCGTCCATCCGGTCCAGCTCTGGGAGGCCCGTGCCCATGGGGCCTCGGCGGCGCTGCTCATCGTGCGCGCCCTGAGTCCGGACGAACTGCCGCGCCTGATGGAGGCGGCCGCCGAGGCAGGGCTCGCCACGCTCGTGGAGGTGCGCGACGAGGCCGAGCTCGCTCGCGCGCTCGCCGTGGATGCCGCCGTCATCGGCGTCAACAATCGCAATCTCGAAACGCTGCTCATCGATCCGGCCACCGCGCCCCGCGTGATCGCGCAGATCCCCACCCGCTGCGTGGCGGTCGCCGAGAGTGGCATGCGCACGGTGGACGACGTCGCGCCGGCCGCGGCGGCGGGTGCCGATGCGATTCTCGTCGGGAGCGCGATTTCGGCGTCGAGTGATCCGGCGGGAGATGTGCGCGCGCTCGCGGGCGTGCCGCGCTCGACGAGCGCCCGCGCCTCCTCGTGATGACCGTCGCCGTCAAGATCTGCGGTCTCACGCGCCCGGACGACGCCGCGCAGGCCGTCGCCAGTGGTGCGGCGTATCTCGGCGCGATCCTCGCCGGCGGCCCGCGGCTGCTGACGTTCGATCAGGCACGCCACGTCCTGGGACCGCGGCGGCCGGGGGTGCAACGCGCCGCGGTGTTCGGTGACCAGTCCGACGCAGAGGTGCTGACGATCGCAGACGCCCTCGACCTCGATGTCATTCAGCTCCACGGGGCGCGGACACCAGCCGCCGTTCGTCAGCTGGCCGAGCAGTCCGGACGCACGGTGTGGCCAGTCCTGCGGGTCGCCGGTCCGGCCCTGCCACCCGAGGCCGAAGCGCTGGCCGCCGCGGCTGGCCATCTGGTGCTCGATGCCCTCGTGGTCGGGCAGCTCGGCGGCACCGGCGTGGCGCTGGACTGGGCCGGGCTTGCCGCCGATGTCACCGCCCTGCGCCGGGCGCTTCCTGATGGGCGAATCATCTTGGCGGGGGGATTACGCCCGTCCAACGTCGCGATGGCGATCCGGTTGCTTTCGCCGGACGTCGTGGACGTATCTTCCGGTGTCGAAACCGCACCCGGTCTCAAGGACGGGGCGCTGGTCCAACAGTTCGTAGCAGCGGCGCATGGCGCCGCGGAGACGGTGTGATGACGATGGTGGCGCACGAAGCAGCGGTGATCTCCGACCGGTTTGGGCCGTTCGGTGGTCGCTACGTCCCGGAAACGCTCATTCCGGCGCTCGACGAACTGGAGGCCGCGTTCGAGACCGCGCGCCATGATGCCGCGTTTCAGGCCGAACTGGCCGCGCTGCTGCATGAGTACGTGGGCCGGCCGACGGCCCTGACCTTTGCGCCGCGCCTCACGGAGCGCGTCGGCACGCCGGTGTGGATGAAGCGGGAGGACCTGAATCACACCGGTGCCCACAAGATCAACAACACGGTGGGTCAGGCGCTGCTCGCCATGCGCATGGGCAAGCGGCGCATCATCGCGGAGACGGGGGCCGGGCAGCATGGCGTGGCGACCGCGACGATCTGCGCCCGCTTCGGGCTCGAGTGCGTCGTCTACATGGGCGAGGAAGACATGCGGCGCCAGGCGCTGAATGTGTTCCGCATGCGCCTCATGGGCGCCACCGTGGTGCCGGTGACCTCGGGTACGCGGACGCTGAAGGATGCCACGACGGAAGCGATTCGCGACTGGGTGACCACCGTGAACACGAGCCACTACATCATCGGCTCGGTGGTGGGCCCGGCGCCGTATCCGCGCATGGTGCGCGAGTTCCAGTCGGTCATCGGCCGCGAAGCGCGGGCCCAGATGCTCGAGAAGACGGGCGCGCTCCCGCGCACGGTGGTGGCGTGCGTTGGCGGCGGGTCGAACGCGATGGGGATCTTTGCGGGCTTCGTCGCCGATGCCGACGTGGAGCTGGTGGGGGTGGAAGCCGCGGGTGATGGCCTCGACACCGATCGCCACAGCGCGTCGATCACCAAGGGCACGCCGGGCGTGCTGCACGGGTCGCTCAGCTACCTGCTGCAGGACGCCGCCGGTCAGGTGCATCCGGCGCACTCCATTTCCGCCGGCCTCGATTACCCCGGCGTGGGCCCCGAGCACGCCTGGCTGCACGACAGCGGACGGGCGCGCTATGAGGCGGTGACCGACACGGAGGCGTTGCGCGGCGTCGCGCTCCTCAGTCGTTTGGAGGGGATCATTCCGGCGCTCGAAACGGCGCATGCCGTGGCGTGGATCGAGAAGGCCGCGGGGCGGTGGAGCCAGGGCGAATCGGTCCTCCTCTGCGTCAGTGGGCGCGGTGACAAGGATGTCGGCACCATCAGTCAGCACGAACTCCCGGACGTCTGATCCCTTCATGACCGTTCTCCGGCACGACACCAGCGTACCGCCTTCCGTGGTCGAGGACGCCCTGCGCGCCCTCGCCAAGGCGTTCAGTGCCGTGCAGCTGTATCTGCCGAACAATCCGCAGCGCGCCCAACGGCTGCTCGAGGCGCGACAGGCCTTCTCGCTCTTGTGGCGGCAGGGCGAATCGGTGGAGATCGAAGTCCGCGAGAATGCGTTTCGCTACGGCAACGCCGTCGTGTACCAGGATGCCGAGCGCGGCTCCGATGCGCTGCCCTGGCTCCTGTACCGGGACGGCATTCGCGGCCTGACCTTCGCACCGGGGTTTGAAGAACGGGAGCTCGAGTCCTTCCTCGGGCTCGTGCAAGCGGCGCGCTCCGCCAACACGGACGACGACGACCTCGTCACGCTCCTGTGGGTCGCCGACTACCAGTGCCTGACGTACCGCTTTCTCGACAGCTTCGGTGGCGACATCGGGACGACGCCCGGCGAATCGGAGACCGAGGGACGACCGACGCTGCACGTGTACGACGAGTCGGCGGAGGCGGAGCAGACGAGTTCGTCGTTCATCCGCATGGAGGATTTCGACGGCGCGCTCTACTTCCTCGATCAGCGGGAGATCGCCACGCTGCAGGCTGAACTCGAGCGCGCGTATGCCGATGATCCACGGCGCGTCGTGCTCGACAGCCTACTCGACCTGATTGACGTGGGGCTTCCGGAGGAGGCCCGGCGCGAGGCATTCGAGGCGCTCGATACGCTCGTCGTGGAATTGCTGACGGCCGCCCAGTACGAGATGGTGGCCTACGCCCTGCGCGAGACCGCCAAAGCCGCCAAGCATCCGGGGCTCGACCCCGAACTCGTGGAGGCGCTGGGGGCCATCGCGCATCGCCTGAGTGAGCCGCGAGCCATGTCCCAGCTGCTGCTCGCCATCGACGACAGCGCGCGCACGCCCGCGATGTCGCTGCTCGAGGAGCTGTTCCGCGAGCTGCGGCCGTCGGCACTCGAGCCGCTCGTATTGTGGCTGGGTACGGCGGGTGCGTCCCCGGCGCGCGCGGCCGTGGAACGCGCCTCGCTGCGCCTCGCGGGCGCGCATCTCGCGGAATTGGCGCGCCTGCTCGAGCATCCGGAGACCGGCGTCGTGAAGGGCGCCCTCAAGATTGCGACGCAACTCGCCACGCCGGCCACCGTGCCCGGACTCGCCAAACTGCTGCGCAACGATGACGTCCGCATGCGTCTCGATGCGGTGAACGCACTCGCGAACGTCGGATCACCGGGAGCGCTGCAGGCGCTCGAGCGCGCGATCGATGATGCGGACCGCGAAGTGCGCGTGGCGATCTATCGCACCATCGCGGCGCGGAAGCATGCGGCCGTGCTCCCGCGCCTCCTCGCGGTGCTGCGCGCCAAGGAAACGCGGGCGACCGATCTCGGCGAGAAGATGGCGCTGTTCGAGGCGTTTGGATCGTTGTGCGGTGACGCCGGCGTCGCCGAACTCGATGCCATTCTGAACAGCAAGGGATTGCTCGGCGCCAAGGAGCCCCCGGAGTTCCGCGCCTGCGCCGCCCGGGCCCTCGGCCTGATCGGGACCCCCGCCGCGTTCGCCTCGCTGCAGAAGGCGAGCGACACCAAGGAAGTCGTCGTCCGCAGCGCCGTGCTGCGGGCCATGCGGGACGGCGCATGACCGGGCCGGGAACGCCGCTGTCATCCGCCGCGGTGCAGGGGGCTGGTCCCCAGCGCCATGGCCGCGCGCTCGTGATTGCCATGAACGCCGCGATTCGCGCGGTGCGGCTGTATCCGATCGAGAACGCCGCCGTACAGAAGGCCATCATCGAGCTGGGCAACGCCACCGAACGTGTCATCGACGCCGATGGGCAGTGCGAGCTCCGGTCGGTGGGGGACCAGTTCTTCGTCAACGACACGCGACTGCGGCTGGCCTTTGACAACTACGCAGCGGTCGCGTCGCTACTCGCCCTCTTCCGGAACGCGGGACTGGGCGGACTCAGCATCCCGGTGCCGCCGCCATCGCGCGCCTGGGTGGTACTGCTGTCGTTCCTGCACGCCCCGCCGGCGGACACGCCGGTCGAGGATCGCGCGGAGCGCCTGCGCGAGCGACTGGCACAGGCGGACATCGCCGCGTTCGAGCTGTTCGATCTCAGCGAGGTCGCAGACCGCGAGGAAGTCGAACCGAGTGCACGGGAACGGGCGCGTCGCACCTACGCGCGCTCCATCGAGGTGACCCGCGAGGTGCTCACGTCGGCGCGCCTGGGGCGCAGTCAGGGGCTGCGGCAGGCCAAACGGGCCGTACAGGGCATCGTGGACATGATCATGACCGACAGCGCATCGCTGCTCGGCATGACCACGCTGCGCGACTTCGATGAATACACCTTCGTGCACAGCGTGAACGTGTGCATCCTGTCGGTCGCACTCGGACGCCGCCTGGGTCTCACGAAAACGCAGCTGCTCGATCTCGGTCTCGCCTCGCTGCTGCACGACATCGGCAAGGCGCGCATTCCGCTCGAGGTGCTGAACAAGCAGGAGCCGCTCACCGAAGACGAAGTGGCGCTGATGCGCACCCACACCTGGCACGGGGTGCTCGCCCTCTTCTCCCTGCCCACCGGCGCGTTGCGCCCGTGGCGCGCGATGATCACGGCGTACGAGCATCACATGCGCATCGACCACAGTGGCTATCCCACCGTGGTCCGTCCGCGGACGCTCAACTTCTACAGCAAGATCATCGCGGTGGCCGATGCCTTCGATGCGGCCACCACCGAGCGCGTGTATCGCGACGCCGTCTGGACGCCACACGATGCCCTGCGCGGGATGCGCGACAATCCGCGGCTCGGCCTCGATCCCTCGCTGGTCAAGGCGTTCATCAATCTCGTGGGCATCTATCCCATGGGCAGCCTCGTCGTGCTCGACAGCTACGAACTGGCCGTGGTCATCGCCCCCAATCCCGACCCCACGGCGCTCTCGCGTCCGCTGGTGCAAATCATCATGGACGATCGCGGCAACTTCGTGGACCAGCCCGATCTCCTCGACCTCACCGAGCAGGACGAGAGCGGCCAGTACGTGCGCAGCGTGCTGCGTACCGAAGATCCTGAGCGCTATGCCATCCAACTCGGCGACTATTTCGCCTGATGCTGCTGTGACAACCTCGCGCCTTACGCAGCGCTTCGCTGACCTCAAGGCCGAGGGCCGCCGAGCACTCGTCGCCTACCTGACCGCCGGGCATCCGGACTTCGCCACCAGCGTGGCGTTGATGCGCGGCGTCGCCAAAGCGGGCGCCGATGTGATCGAGATCGGTGTGCCGTTCTCCGATCCGATGGCCGACGGTCCGGTCATCCAGCAGAGCTCGCAGATCGCGCTGGATCAGGGGATCACCCTCGAGCGCACGCTCGAGATCGTGGCCGAGGCGCAGGTGTCCGTGCCGGTCGTGCTGTTCAGCTATCTGAACCCGATCATCGCCGGTGGGCCGGACGTGCTCGCGCGCGCGCGCGCCGCTGGGGTAGACGGTGTCCTCGCGACCGACCTGCCCGTCGGTGCCGATCCGGTCCGCGAGGCGTGGTTCGGCGAAAGCGGCCTCGATTTTGTACGGCTGGTCGCCCCGACCACGCCGGCACCGCGCATGGCCGAGATTGGCCGACACGGCGGCGGGTTCGTGTACCTCATCAGCCGGCTGGGCGTCACCGGTGAGCGCGCATCGCTCCCCGAGGATTTGCCGGACACGGTGGCCCGGCTTCGTGGCGCCACCACGCTCCCCATCTGCATTGGTTTCGGCATCTCGACGCCCGAGCAGGCACAGGCCGCCGCCAAGCTTGGCGATGGCGTGGTGGTGGGCAGTGCGCTCGTGCGCGCGGCGGGCCGGTCGGTCGATGAGGCCATGGCGCTCACGGCCGCGCTGCGCCGCGGGATCGACGCCGCGTAACCGAGGCTTCCATCGTGACGGCAGGACAGGCGCCGGAGCTCCCGGCGTGGGCGATCGTCTCCGACAAGCGGCGGGCGCACATCGGCCGTGTCACCGCGTTGCTCGACACCTGGTCGGCGCAGTTGTCGCTCACCGGCGACGAGCGCGCGGCATGGCACGACGCCGGACGCTGGCATGATGCGCTGCGCGACGCCGACGAACCGACGCTGCGGCAGCTCACCGGCGATGCCGAGCGTCCGTATGGCCTCTTGCATGGACCGGCGGCAGCGGACCGACTGCTGGCCGAGGGCGAGCAGCGACAGGACGTGCTCGACGCGATTCGGTGGCATACCGTGGGCTTTGCCGGTTGGAGACGAACCGGACGGGCGCTCTACATGGCGGATTTTCTCGAGCCCGGACGCCAGTTCATGCAGGCCGATCGCGCCTTCCTCGCGGCGCGCGTCCCCGACGCCTTCGATGCGGTGTTTCGTCAGGTGGTGCGCTTGCGTCTCGAGTGGACCATCCGCGAAGGGAAGGGCCTCGCGCACGAAACCGTGACCCTCTGGAACGCGGTCCGGTAGCACGATGACCAGCGGAATGCCCAGCTGGCCGGGCGAGGGCCCGGCGGTTCCGTCGCGTGCACGACGCGGCGGCCTGCTGGTCGCGATTGTGGTGCTGCTCGTGGCGATTGCCGGCGGGTGGTGGTGGCTGCGTGACGACGCCGCGACGGCCGCGCCCAGCGGCGACGGCCCGGCGACGACGTCACCGGTCGCGGCGCTCGGCGATACGAGCGCGCAGGCCCCCGCGGGGACGCGCATCGTGGTGCGGGTGATCAACGCGACCAGTGTTCGGGGGCTCGCGCGTCGCGCCACGCTGTGGCTGCGCGACTTCGGCTACGACGTGGTGGACTTCGACAGTGCGCCCAAACTGGCGCGGACCGAGACGCTCATCGAAGTGCACACCGGCCACGAGGCCTGGGGCGAGCGCGTGCGGAAGGCCCTTGGCGTGGGACGCGTCTCCGCGCGTCCCGATACCTCACGCTACGTGGACCTCACGGTCTTCATCGGCAGCGACTGGCAACCGCCGACCGAGCCGCTCCGTCCGTAGCTGACCGCACGCGGCGGCGATGTCGAGGCCGCGGCTCCGCCGCACCGCCGTCTCCACGCCGCGGGCGCGCATGGCCTTGGCGAAGGCGGTGATCTGCGTGGTCGGCGTCGGCGTGAAGCCCATCGAGCCACCCGGGTGCAAGGGGATCAGATTGACGAACGCGCGACACTCGCGCGCGAGCTGCGCGAGCTGGGCCGCATGCTCGGGCTGATCGTTCACGCCACCCAGCATCACGTATTCGAACGTGACACGGCGGTCGAACACCTTCGCGGCATCGATCACCTCCGCCAACGGATACTTGGTGTTCACCGGCATGAGCGTCTGGCGCAACGCATCGCTGGGCGCATGAATCGAGATCGCGAGCCGGAACTGCTCCGGACGCGCGGCGAGCGCCTGAATGCCCGGCAGGACGCCAACGGTGGAGATCGTGATGTGGCGCGCGCCGATGCCCAGCGCACGCGGATCATTGAGCAGCGTGAGCGTCGGGCTCACCGCCTTCCAGTTCATGAGCGGCTCGCCCATGCCCATGAACACGATGTTCGTCGGCAGGATCGGTGGCGTCAGCATGCGCAGCTCGCGCACCTGCCCGGCGATCTCGGCGGGCGTGAGATTGCGCTGGAATCCCATCGCGCCAGTCGCGCAGAACGCGCACTGCAGCGCGCATCCGGCCTGCGACGAAATGCAGAAGGTCATGCGATCCCCGTCGGGGATCGCCACCGTCTCAATCAGCTGGCCATCATGCAGCTGAAACAGGAACTTCTCGGTCCCGTCACGCGACGCCTGGCGGGTCGCCAGCGGCAGTGAGGAGAGACGGAAATCCCCGGCGAGGGCCTCACGCAGGGCTTTCGGCAGCTCGGTGATGTCGTCGAACGTGCGCACCGGCTTCTGCCAGAGGCGCCCGAAGACCTGCGTGGCCCGATACGCGGGTTCACCGCGCGCGGCGAACCAGTCGCGCAGCACCGTGAGGGCGGCATCGGGTTCGAGGTCGAGCAGATCAGGGAGCGACGGAGCGGGCGCAGCAGGCATGAGTGGGCGAACGACGGATTACTGAAAAATCGAGCTCAGACTGAATTGATACACCGGACCGAGTCCGGCGGCGCCCTCTTCCCGCGCCAGGCCCACCACGTAGCGGCCATAGTGAAACGACAGCCCCGAGCGGATTCGGCTCACGGACCGCGCGCCGGCCGCCGTCTGAAACCAGCCTGCGCGCGCCTCGAGCCGATCGAAGCGCCCGGAGACATACGGCCCCTGCTCACGGGCTCCGCGGTTGACGCCGTTGTAGCTGTAGCCCAAGCGGGTCTCGCGCTGGGCGCTGGGCCCCAGCACGCGCGCATCCGCGGCGACGAGGAGGGCCGGCCGATCCTGGATCTCGCGCCCCGGGCGCCAGAGAAAACTCGAGACGGCCACCCGGGCGTGATTCCACGGCAGGTCGTCGGCGACGACGCCAAGATCGGCGGCCACGGCGCGCCCCTTGTCCACGTCTGCATGCCCGCTGCGATAGCGCACGGCCACCCCGGCGGTGAGGTGCGGCACCACTTCGCGCGCCGCGCCGACGCTGACCAGCGTGCTGTTGTACGGGATGTCGCCGATGGTCTGCGGGTCGGAGTCGGTACGCAGCAGCCCCGCCACGTTGGCCCGGGCCACGGAGAGCCCCAGCGTGACCCCACTCGGCCGGCGATACGACGCGCCGAAGAGCTGCCCGTCCACGCCTTGGTCCGACCCGGCGGAGAGCGACACCACGCCCAGCCGGAAGCGTTCGCCGCCCTTGAGCGCCATCGTGGCCGGGTTCCACAGGCCGACTCCAGGCTCCACCGCCAATGCGGCCGGTTCGTACACGGCCCCCAGCGGAAACTCCCAGAGATCGCGGGCCGGCACGGCTTGCGCCCTGAGCCCGCCAGCCCAGGCGCACGCCACCAGACCGCAGATGAGCATGCGGCGCATGGCGTCAACTAAGCGGAGCCGTGGAAAAATCGCTACCCCCGGGGGCGTAACGCGTTTACTTTTCAGCGTTTGCGCCCGCTCGGCCACGTCCGGCCGAGCCGCGTGGTGTGTCACCCCCGGGAGTTGCCTGTCGATGTCGTCAGTTACCGAGCCGTCTGTCCTCTCCACCTCGCTGCGTTCCGATCCGTGCGGCCTGCTGCGTCGCGCCGATGTGGGGCGCACGGTCCAGTTGGGGGGATGGGTGCATCGCAGCCGCGATCTGGGCGGGCTGGTGTTCATCGACCTGCGGGATAGAACCGGGCTCGTGCAGCTCGCATTCGGTCCGGCCTGGTCGCCCGCGGACGTGCAGACGCTGGCGGCGGCGGTCGGCGTCGAGTCGGTCGTGCTCTGCGAGGGTGAGGTGGTCGCGCGCGAAGCGGATCGCATCAACCCGGAGATGGGCACGGGTGAGATCGAGGTGCGCGTGAAGGCCATGCGCGTCGTGGGGCCGGCGGTGACGCCGGCGCTCCCCGTGGCCCGCGGGCGTGGGGACAAGATGCCGGCCGAGGAATTGCGCTTGCGGCATCGCTACCTGGACCTGCGCCGCCCGGAACTGCAGGAGAACCTGGTGCTGCGGCACCGCCTGCTGCAGGTCTCGCGCCGCTACCTGAGCGATCACGGCTATCTCGAGTTGGAAACGCCCATTCTCACCAAGCCCACCCCCGAAGGTGCGCGCGACTATCTCGTGCCCAGCCGCGTGCATCCGGGCGAGTTCTACGCGCTGCCGCAGTCGCCGCAGATCTACAAGCAGCTGTTCATGTGCTGCGGCTTCGATCGCTATTTCCAGATCGCCCGCTGCTTCCGCGATGAAGACCTGCGCGCAGACCGGCAGCCCGAATTCACGCAGATCGACATCGAAGCCTCGTTCGTGCAGGAGGAGGACATCCTGCATCTCGCCGAAGGGCTCGTCGCTGCGCTCTGGAAGGAAGCGGGCTACGAGGTGGCGACGCCGTTTGAGCGGATGACGTACGCCGACGCCATGGAGCGCTACGGCTGCGATCGTCCCGATCTCCGCTACGGCCTCGAGCTGCGCGACTACAGCGCGGTCTTCGCGGGCCTCGATTTCGCCGTGACCAAGACCGCCATGGAGAGGGGCGGGCGCGTACGCGGCTTGGTCGTGCCCGGTGGCGCGGCATGGAGCCGCAAGCAGGTGGACGAGTTGGAAGCGCTCGCGAAGGGCGCCGGGGCTGGCGGACTGTTGCGACTGCGCTTCGCCGACGGCGCCTACGATGGCCCGTTGGCCAAGTTCCTCACCGACGAAGCCAAGGCCGCGTTCGCGCTTGGCGAAGGCGATCTCGCGCTCTTTGTTGCGGCGGCCGATCGCATCAGTAGCCCGGCGCTCGATCGGGTGCGTCAGGAGTGTGCCCGCCGGTTGGAGCTCGTGGACGAGAAGGCCCGCCGCTTTCTGTGGGTCCTCGACTTCCCGATGTTCGAGGAAGATCCGGACACCGGCGCGCTCGCGGCGGTGCATCATCCGTTCACCTCGCCGAACGCCGCCGACATGGCCGCCTATCCCGACCAGCCGGCGAAGTGGCGTGCCGTGGCCTACGACTGTGTGCTGAACGGCACGGAACTGGGTGGCGGTTCGATCCGCACGAGTGACCCGGCCGTGCAGTCGCGCATGTTCGCGCTGCTCGGCATTGGCAACACCGACGAGCAGGAGCGGCGGTTCGGCTTCCTGCTCGAAGGGCTGCGCGCCGGAGCCCCGCCGCATGGCGGCCTCGCGTTCGGCTTTGATCGCATCGCGATGCTGCTCTCCGGTGCGCCCTCGCTGCGCGACGTGATCGCCTTCCCGAAGACGACGGCCGCCCGGTCGCTGTACGAAGGCGCTCCGGTGGCCGTCCCGGCCGTGGACCTCGACGAGCTGCACATCGCGGTCAAGCCCGCCTCGGCAGGTCAGGCGTCGTGAGTGATCCGCGTGGAGAGGCGCCAGTCACGGCGCGGGTGTCCGTCGAGGGCGCCGATCTGCAGACGCTGGCCGGTGTCAACGACAGCAATCTCGTGGAACTCGGACGCGTCACGGGGGCCCGCGTGGCCCTCCGCGGCGATCATCTCTCGCTGACGGGCGATATCGAAGCGGTGACCAAGGCCGAAGGCGTCGCCGTGGCGATGGTGGCCATGGTCCGCGACGGGAAGGCCGTCACCGCCGACGATGTGCTGCGGCTCGCGTTGAGTGAGCGCCCCAGCGAGGCCCCGGGCGCGACCAATGGACAGCTCGTCCTGCCTGGCGCGCGCCGTGGCGTGCAGGCCAAGACCGCCGGCCAGGCCGAGTATCTCAAGAAGATCGCCGAGCACGACATCGTCATCGGCATCGGCCCCGCCGGCACGGGCAAGACCTATCTGGCCGTGGCCGCGGCGGTGGACGCGCTGATGCGCAAGCGCGTCCGGCGCATCGTGCTCGCGCGCCCCGCGGTAGAAGCGGGCGAAAGTCTCGGCTTCCTGCCCGGTGACATGCAGGCCAAGGTAGACCCGTATCTCCGTCCGCTCTACGATGCGCTCGACGATCTCATCCCGTTCGAGCGCATCCAGAAGCTCATCGAATCGCGTACCATCGAAGTGGCGCCCCTCGCGTTCATGCGCGGCCGGACGCTGGGCGATTCGTTCGTGATTCTCGACGAAGCGCAGAATGCCACCGGCATGCAGATGAAGATGTTCCTGACGCGCCTGGGCGTGAACTCGAAGATCGTCATCACCGGCGACAAGACCCAGGTGGACCTGCCGCGTCGGGAAGATTCGGGGCTCATGCAGGTCGAGCGTATCCTGCACGGCATCGACGGCATCAGCTTCCACTATTTCACGGAAGCCGACGTGGTGCGCCATCGCCTGGTGCGCGACATCATCCGCGCCTACAACGAAGACGCCGCCGGAGGTGGCGGGTGAGCCCGGCCCGAAGTCCTCGCCTGGCACCGCCGCGTCCGGAGCCACGGGCCGTCTCCGTGAGCGCCGACGCCGTGCGCGTGCCGGTGTCGCGCGCGGCCCTGAGCGAGCTCTCGCGCCGCGTGCTGCAGGCCTGCAAGGTGCCCCGCGCAATGCTCTCGATCACGTTCGTTGCGCCGCGCGCGATGGCCGCGATCAACCGCAAGCATCTCGGCCATCAGGGCCCGACCGATGTCATCACGTTCGCGCTCGGACAGGATCCGGGCGGCGTCGTGATCGGCGACATCTACATTTGCCCGGACGTGGCGCGCGCGCAGGCGCGCGAGCATGGCGTCGGGGTGCGCGAGGAGATCGCGCGCCTTGTCGTGCATGGCACGTTGCACGCGTGCGGGTTCGAGCATCCCGAAGATGAGGGACGCACGACGTCGCCAATGTGGCGACGCCAGGAGCAGCTGCTGAAGCGCTTCTGGTTGACTCCGACCCGCTCGGCATGAGTGCAGTCGCCTGGGGGCTGGCCGCAGCGGGTGCTGCGGTGGCGGCGGTATCGGCGGTGGCCGATGGCGCCTTGCTCTCGGATCCACCTGCCAATCCTGCGGCCACGCCGGAGCGCACCCCCTTTGCGCCGGCGCCGGCCGTGGCGCGTTCCGTCCCCGCCCGCGAGCAGGCGCATCGTGCGCTCGCCTTCGCGCGGGTGCTGGGGCATCTCGCGGCGGGCGCCGGGCTGGCGCTGGCCCTCAACCTCGCCGCTGAAGGACGCCTCGATCGCATCGCGGCGCTGATCGGCCTGGGGCTGGCCACGGTGCTGGTCGCAGAAACGCTCGCCCGCATGGTCGGCGACGCGCTCGGCGAAGATGCCGCGGAGCGCCTGCAGGGGTTCACGGGGGTCGTGGAGCGGCTGCTCTCGCCGATCGTGCGGCTCGGGAACTGGGTCGACGGATTGTTCGCCGAAGTGGTCACGCCCGAAGAAGCCACACAGGAGCGGCGCGAAGAAGCCGCCGCGCAGTTCCGCGAGGTCATCGCCGCCGAGACGGACGTGTCGGGGGATGAGCGTGACCTGCTGTTGGGCGTGTTCGAATTCGGCGAGACGACGGCCGAAGAAGTCATGGTGCCGCGCGTCGACATTCTCGGCGTCGAGCGCGAGACGCCCTGGTCGGAGGTGCTCGATCGCGTGCGCAGCGCGCAGCATTCCCGCGTCCCCGTCTATGATGGGACGATCGACGAGATCGTCGGCATTTTGTATGTGAAGGATCTGCTGCCCGCCGTGCTCGCCGACGAGGAACCCGACGGTGGGTGGACGGCACTGGTTCGCGCCCCGCACTTCATCCCGACCTCCAAGCGCATCGCCGATCTGTTGCGGGAGTTCCGTCAGCAGCGCCGCCATATCGCGGTGGTGGCCGACGAGTATGGCGGCACCGCGGGGCTCGTCACGATCGAAGACGTGCTCGAAGAGCTGGTCGGCGAGATTCGCGACGAGTACGACGACGAGGAGCGCCAGGTCGAGCACGAGGAGGAGACGCGCTTCTGGGTGTCGGGACGCCTGACGCTCGACGACCTGTCGGCGGCGTTGCAGTACGACTTCACGCGCGACGACGTGACGACCGTGGGCGGTCTGGTGCTCGAGCTGCTCGGTCGCGTCCCGCGCGCCGGCGAAACACTCGTGATCGGCCCGTTCAAGGTGATCGTGGAGCGGGTGGTGCGCCGCAAGATCGAGCGCGTGTATCTCGAGCGACAGGACGTCGAGGATGACGCGGCCAGCGCGGAGGAGGGCGCATGACCGGGCTGGCGATGACCCTGGCCGTCCTCCTGATGGCGCTCCTGACGATGAGTGCCACCGCCGTCCGCGCCGTGAGCCGCCTGTGGCTCCGGCATTGGATCGAGCATCGCGCCGGCGGTGCCGATGTCATGACGCGCTATCTCGAGCGCCCGATGCGCCTGGTCCACGCGGCGGGGACGGCGGGCATGCTCGTGGTGTTCGCGACCGGTTCGTTCATCGCGATGGCCGATGGCGTACGGACCTGGGTCTTTGCACGCGACGTGGTGGCGTTCCTCGTCGGCCTGCTCATTGTCGGTCAGCTGCTGCCGCGCGCGATCGGGCGACGGTGGGCCCCGAAGCTGGTCCCGGTGGTCGTGCCGCTGCTCCGCCTGGTCGATATCGCGCTGGCGCCGTTCCATGCCCTCGCCGCCGCCGTGGGGCGCGCCGTGCGCCGCCGCCATGTGGCGCGCGAAGCCGACGACATGAAGGAGGGGCTCGAGGAGCTGCTGCGCGACGGCACCTTCAGCGATATCGGGACGACCGAGGAGATGGCGATCATCTCGGGGGTCGTGCAGTTCGGCGACAAGAGCGTGCGGGACGTGATGACGCCGCGGGCCGAGGTGTTCATGCTCGACGAATCGCTCTCCGCCGCGGAGCTGGCCCGACAGGTGGCGGCGAGTGGCTACAGTCGCGTGCCGGTGTACAAGGGGCAGCCCGATACGATCAGCGGCATGGTGCACGTGTTCGACGTGTTCAAGGGCCGTGGTGAATCGCGTCCCCCGGTCCGTCCTGTTTCAGTAACGAGTCCCGCCACGCCGGCCAAGGAGCTTCTGTTCAGCCTCCTGCGCACGCGGCGCCAGTTGGCGATTGTTCAGGATGGGCAGACCATGGTCGGTCTGGTCACCCTCGAGGACCTGCTCGAGGAACTCGTGGGAGATATCCGGGATGAGCATGACGACAGCACCGACTGACGCCCCCGCCACTTCGACGTCGCCGCTCGCGCGGCTGCTCGAGCAGTTCCGCGCGGGCAAACCCGCCGCGCTGGCCCGTGCCGTCAGTATCGTCGAGAACCATCGCGCCGGCTTCGAGCACGTGCTCGCCGCCCAGCATGCGGTGCTCGGGCGCGCCAAGCGCATCGGCATTACCGGCCCGCCGGGCGCGGGGAAGAGCACCCTCACCACGCGCCTCGCCAAACACTATCGCGAGCTCGGACGCACGGTCGGCATTGTCGCCGTCGATCCCACGTCGCCGTTCACCGGCGGGGCCCTGCTGGGCGACCGCATTCGCATGGAAGAGATCGCGCTCGATCCGGGCGTGTTCATTCGGTCCATGGCCACGCGCGGCTCCCTCGGCGGCCTGGCCACGGCGACCCGCGAGGTGTGCGATGTGCTCGACGGCTTCGGCAAGGACATCATCCTGATCGAGACCGTGGGGGTCGGGCAGAGTGAGCTGGATGTCGCCCGCGCGGCGGACTCCACCCTTGTCGTCCTGGTCCCCGAGTCGGGTGACTCCATCCAGACGCTCAAGGCGGGCGTGATGGAGATCGCCGATGTCTACACGGTGAACAAGGCCGATCGCCCCGGCGCCGACCGGCTGCGCAACGACATCGAGTTGATGCTGGGCCTCCGGGCCGGCGCGACGATGCAGAACGTCCCCGCCCATCACGGCGTAGATCTCCGGAGCCTGCCCGATCGGGACGCCGCCCGCGATGCCATGAATCCGGCGCGCGCGGCCCGCCGTGCGGCGCAGGAAGAGATGCCCGAGCAGTGGACCCCGCCCGTGCTGCGTTCAGTCGCGGCGCAGAACGAGGGGGTGGCCGAGATCGCGGACGCCCTGGATCGGCATTTCCGCTATCTTGAAGGCAGTGGGGAGTTGCGGGCCCGGCGCCGGGCCCGTCTCCGTGAACGAGTGATGGAAGTGGTGGAGCAGCAGGTCCGGCAGCGCCTCTGGCAGGACCCGGAGACGCTCGCCTGGCTGGATGCGCAGCTCGACGCGTTGGAAGCTGGTACGCTGGTCCCCTTTGCCGTGGCCGACGCCCTCCGGGCCCGGAGTGCAGCCCTTCTTACCGGCGCGAACTTCGCGCCGCATCAGGATCTGAGCGCATGACGACGATTCGCGAGCTCGAGGACGTAGTCCGGCAGCAGCAGGACGAACTCGACGCGCTGCGGCGCGAAGTGGCCGCGTGGCGTGGGCAGTACGACGCCGGCCGCAAGCGCGACATTGCCTTCACGAACTCGGCCACCGAAGTGGCGCCGCTCTTCACCGCGCTCGACCTGGAAGACTCGGCGGGCACGGCCTTCGAACTGCCCGGCCAGTGGCCGTTCACGCGCGGCATTCACCCCACCGGCTATCGCGGCAAGCTCTGGACGATGCGCCAGTTCGCCGGCTTCGGCACGGCCCGAGAAACCAACCAGCGGTACAAGTTCCTGCTCTCGCAGGGACAAACCGGTCTCTCGGTCGCGTTCGACTTCCCGACGCTGATGGGCTACGACAGCGACCACGCGCGCTCGGAAGGCGAAGTGGGGAAGTGTGGCGTCGCGATCTCGTCGCTCGCCGACATGGAAGAGCTCTTCGAGGGGATTCCGCTCGACAAGGTCTCGACGTCCATGACGATCAACGGCCCGGCGATCATTCTCCTCTGCTTCTACATCGCCGCCGCCGAAAAGCAGGGCGTCAGTGCCGACAAGCTGCAGGGCACGGTGCAGAATGACATCCTGAAGGAGTACATGGCGCAGCATGCCTGGTGCTTCCCCATCGAGCCCGCGCTGCGACTGATCGTGGACGGCTTCGAGTGGTGCGCCACGCACGCGCCGAACTGGAACACCATCTCCATCTCGGGCTACCACATCCGCGAAGCCGGTGCCACCGCGGCGCAGGAGCTCGCGTTCACGCTCGCCGACGGCTTCACCTACGTGGAGCGTGGCATCGCACGTGGCCTCGACGTGGATGAGTTCGCGCCGCGCCTCTCGTTCTTCTGGGACATCCACAACGACTTCTTCGAGGAAATCGCCAAGCTGCGCGCGGCGCGCCGCATCTGGGCGCGCCACCTCAAGGAGCGCTACGGTGCCAAGAATCCGCGCTCATGGATGATGCGCTTCCACTCGCAGACCGCCGGCGTGACGCTCACCGCGCAGCAGCCGATGAACAACGTCGTGCGCGTGGCCTATCAGGCGCTCGCGGCGGTGCTCGGCGGCACGCAGTCGCTGCACACCAACTCCATGGACGAGACGCTCTCGCTCCCCACGGAGCCGGCGGTGCAGGTCGCGCTGCGCACGCAGCAGATCCTCGCCTACGAAACGGGCATCCCCAACGTGATGGACCCGCTGGGCGGTTCGTACTATGTCGAAGCGCTGACCGATCAGCTCGAGCGCGAGGCGGAATCGCTGTTCGCCCAGATCGATGAGGTGGGCGGCGTGGTGAAGGGGCTCGAGGAAGGCTGGTTCCAGAAGCGCATCAACGAAAGCGCGGCGCGCCAGCAGTGGGAGATCGAGCAGCACCGCAAGCTGGTCGTCGGCGTGAATGAGTTCGTGACCGAAGAGCCCGAGCTCTCCATCCCGACGCTCAAGATCGGCGCCGAGGCCGAGCAGGAGCAGCGCCAGAAGATGGCCAAGCTGCGCGCTTCGCGTGACAACGCGCTGTGCACCGCGCGCCTCGATCGCCTGCGCGAGGCCGCGCGCGGCAGCGAGAATGTCGTCCCGCACATCCTCGCCTGCGCACGTGCCTACTGCACGCTCTACGAAATCCGCGCCGCGCTGGAGGATGTCTTCGGCGCGTATCGGGAGCCCGTCTTCTTCTGATGACGCGCACCGCCGTCAGCTGATCGGGCGCTGGCGACCACCGGGCGCCGCACAGGCGCCCGGTGGTCGCTTGTGTGCGTCTACGCGGCCTTGGGCGGCGTCAGGCGCTCGCTGGCGGACAGCTCGCGGAGGAACTCCAGCGCTTGCCGCCCCGTCATGGTGCGCGGGTCGAAGTCGATGGAGCCGGAGTGCCGGAGCAGGAGCTCACGCCGTTGCGCAGTCGCATCGACGTCCCACCCGACGTATTTCATCGACCACTCGGCGAAATCGCGCGTATGAATGTCCTCGACATTCAACAGCGCGCAGTTCGCATGACGCGTGTCGCGCTGGATCCCGGCGTACAGCTGATTGACGACGTCGCGATCCCCTTCGAGCGCCTGAAGAAACAACCCCGACCCGTAACAGAGGATGCCGGTGATTCCGCGGCGCGCGTTGTGGGTGGTCGCTTCAGTGAGGATCTGGCGGAGGTCATCCCAGGGCATGCCGGGGAGGCCTTCACTAACGTAGACGAGCCGAATGAGGTGCATGGGCACTCCGAGCGATCGCCGGGCAGACACGGTCGGCCCGGCGGCGGGTCGGCTGGCACGAGGTGCATGGCGCGGGTGCGCCTGGCGTCTTGAGAACGGGACGATCGAGTGGGACGAACGGCACACACGCCGCTCGCGATGCCGGCCGGGCGTTACTCGCTGGCCAGTTCCCGTTCCAGCTCGGCGAGATGCCGCAGGAAGCTGATGGCCTGATCGGCCGACAGCGCGCGCGGATTGAACACCGCGCTCCCCGTCTCCCCCTCAAGCAGCGCCCGGCGACGGGCCGCATCGCCGTCCTCCCAGTTCACCACCTTCATCGACCACTCCGGGAAGTCCCGCCGGTCGACCTCGCTCACGCTCAACAGTTCACAGCGCTCATGCCGCGTGTCGCGGGCAATGGCGTGGTAGAGTCGATTCACCGGCTCCCGGTCTCCCTCAAGCACCTGCAGGAACTGGCCGGAGCCATAGCAGAGCATGCCGGTAATGCCACGCGTCGGATTGCGCTGCTGCGCGTGGGTCATGATCCCGACGAGCGTGCTGTAGGGCAGGATGCCGACGGCATCGCTGGCATAAAGCAATCGAACGAGAGGCACGAGAGTACCGTCCAGCAAGAGGGGTCCAGGCCCGGCCGACCACGCCGGGATATGCCAAGCACCGGGGCGCACTGCTTGTGCGTCCGGTCCCGAGTATCTAGCGTCTCCGGATGAAGACGAACAAGCCCTGGTGGGCCACCCAGTTCGACACCCAGTACCTCCACGAGTACGAGCCCCTCTTCGATCTCACCCAGGATCGACGCGAGGTGGCCCGGTTGCTCGAGGTCCTCGAGCTGCCCAGCGGCGCCCGGATTCTCGACTGTCCGTGCGGTCAGGGGCGCCATGCCCACCTGCTCGCCGAAGCCGGCTTCGATGTGGACGCGCTCGACTACTCGAACGAGCTACTGGCCGTGGCCCGCAAGCGCGGCACGGGCAAGACGTTGCGCTACACGCAGGGGGACATGCGCAAGCTGCCCGCCCGTTGGACCGGCCGCTTTGACGCCGTCGTCAACCTGTTCACCAGCTTCGGCTTCTTTGATGATCCCCGCGATGACCTTCGGGTGCTCGAACAGTTCGCCCGGGTCCTCAAGCCGGGGGGCGTGCTGATCTGGCACGGCGGCGCCCGGGACGGGGTGATGGCCAAGTTTCTGACCCGGGATTGGTGGAGCGCCGCCGACGGGACCCTGTTCGGGCAGGAGCGCAGCTTCGACCCCCTCTCGGGGTTCCTCGAGATCACGAGCACCTGGCGGGGCCCCAAGGGGCACGGCGAACGGTCGCACCGGATTCGGCTCTACACGGCCTCCGAGCTCGCCGGCCGCCTCCGGGACGTCGGCCTCGTGGTCGAACAGGCCTTCGACAGCTGGGCGGACCGCCCGCTGAGCCGGAAATCCAGCGAGATGCTGCTAGTCGCGCGTAAGGAAAGCTGAGTAGTTTAGAACTGAGCAGAAGTTCCCACCGAATCTCCCCCTCCCGATGACCCGACCCATTCGTGTGCTGGTGGCCAAGCCTGGCCTCGACGGGCACGACCGCGGCGCCAAGGTCGTAGCGGCTGCCCTGCGCGACGCCGGCATGGAAGTGATCTATACCGGCCTGCATCAGACCCCCGAGATGATCGCCACCGCCGCCGTGCAGGAAGACGTCGACGTGGTCGGCCTGTCGATCCTGTCCGGCGCGCACATGACGCTCTTTCCGCGCGTGCGCGATCTGCTGATCGAAGCCGGCCGCGATGATGTGCTGCTGACCGGCGGCGGCATCATCCCCAAGGAAGACATGGACGCGCTGCAGGCGCAGGGCGTGGCCCGTCTCTTCGGCCCGGGCACGAGCACGCAGGAGCTCGTCGACTACATCCGCGAGTGGTTCGCGGCGCGCCAGCAGAGCGCTGGCGCTGGAGCGTGAGCGGCCGACTTCGCCAGCTCGCTGACGAGGTCCGCGCGCTGGAAGCCCGCCTCCGGGAAGGAGGCGGGGCCGACAAGGCTGCACGGCAGCACAAGCAGGGCAAGCTCACGGCGCGGGAGCGCGTCGAGCAGCTGGCCGATCCGGACACCCCGTTTCTCGAGATCGGGCTCCTGGTCGCGTATGATCGCTACGACGGACAGGCGCCCGCCGCCGGGGTGATCACCGGCATCGCCATGGTCGAGGGCCGCGAATGCGTGGTCGTGGCCAACGACGCGACCGTGAAGGCCGGCTCGTGGTGGCCGGAGACGATCACCAAGATTCTCCGCGCGCAGGAAGTCGCGATGCGCTGCCGCATCCCGATCATCTACCTCGTGGACTCGGCCGGCGTGAACCTCCCCTATCAGGGTGGCGTGTTCCCCGGGCAGTACGGCGCGGCACGCATTTTCTACTACAACTCCATCATGCGCCGGTATCTGCGCATTCCGCAGATCGCCGCCGTGATGGGGCAGTGCGTCGCCGGCGGGGCGTATCTCCCCGCACTCAGCGATGTGATCCTGATGGTGAAGGGCACGTCGTTCATGGGGCTCGGCGGCCCCAATCTCGTGAAGGGCGCCACCGGCCAGACGGTCGATGGCGAAACGCTCGGCGGCGCGATCACGCATACCGAGATTTCTGGCGTGGCGCACTACGCGCTCGATGATGACCCGAGCTGCCTGCGCAAAATTCGCGAACTCGTCGCGCGACTGCCGCGTCCGCAGCAACAGGGTACGACGACGGGCTGGCGTCCACCGGCCGAGCCGCCGTCAACGCTGTACGATCTGCTGCCGGCCGACCATCGCATGCAGTACGACATGCACGCGTTGCTCAAGGCGGTGCTCGACGATGGCGCGCTTGACGAATTCCAGCCGAATCTCGCCAAGGAGATGATTTGCGGCGACGCGCGCATCGAAGGCATCCAGGTGGGCGTCATCGCCAACCAGCGCGGCCTCATCAAGGGCCGTCCCGGTGAGCGGCCGCGATTTGGCGGCATCATCTACGCCGAGAGTGCCGAGAAGGTCGCGTACTTCATCGAGCGATGCGACAAGCAGGGCATTCCCATTCTCTTCGTGCAGGACGTTTCGGGCTTCATGGTGGGCCCCGACGCCGAGCATGATGGGATCATTCGCGCCGGCGCGCACTTCGTGGAAGCGATGGCCTGCGCGCGCGTCCCCAAGATCGTGCTCACGGTGAACCACGCGAGTGGGGCCGGCTACTACGCCATGGCCGGGCAGGGGTTCGACCCTGATTTCATCCTGTCCTGGCCGACCGGTCGCATGGCCGTGATGGAGGGCGAGGCGGCGGTGCAGGCGGTGCACGGGCCGGCGCTCGATGCGGCGAAGAAAGCGGGGACGGCCCCCGCGCCCGAGGTGCTCGAGGCCGTCGAGGCGATGCGCGCCGATTACGAAGAACAGCTCGACGCGCGTTATGCGGCCGCGCGCGGGTTCGTCGATACGATTGTCTATCCCGAGGACACGCGCACCATGCTCGCCATGGCGCTCCGTGCCGCCAACCAGAACCACGGACCGCACCTCGGCGCCTTTGTGCTGCCGCCGATGCCGTCCGTTGGAGGGGCGTGATGAGCAAGAAGGACGTGGTCCGCGTAGCCAGCGGACAAGGATTCTGGGGTGATTGGCTCGAGGCCCCGCGCCGCCAGGTCGACGGCGGGCCGGTGGACTACCTCATGCTCGATTACCTCGCCGAGGTCACGATGTCCATTCTGCAGAAGCAGAAGGAGCGTGATCCGAAAATGGGCTACGCGCGCGATTTCATCGGCGCGATGGAGAGCGTGTTCCCGGCGGTGGCCGAGCGCGGGGTGAAGGTGATTGCCAACGCCGGCGGCGTGAACCCGGTCGCCTGCGCCGATGCGGTGCTGGCCGCCGCCGACAAGGCGGGCGTGCGGGGCAAGATCCGCATCGGCGTCGTGACGGGCGACGATATTCTCGGCCGTCTCGACGAACTGCTCGCCGCCGGCCACGAACTCAAGAACATGGATACCGGCGAGCCGCTCGCGAACATTCGTGATCGCGTGCTCTCGGCCAACGCGTACATCGGGTCCACGCCCATCGTGGAAGCGCTCGAGCGCGGGGCCAATGTGGTGGTCATCGGCCGCAGCACCGACACGGCGCTCACGATGGCGCCGCTACGTCACGAGTTCGGCTGGGCGGCCGATGACTGGAACAAGATGGCCGCCGGGATCGTGGCTGGGCACATCCTCGAGTGTGGTGCGCAGTGCAGCGGCGGCAATTGCCTGCACGAGTGGCGCACCATTCCCGATCTCGCGAATGTCGGCTATCCGATCGCCGAGGCGCGCGCGGACGGCTCGTTCGTCATCACGAAGCACCCGGGCACCGGCGGCCGCGTGAGCGTGCCCAGCGTGAGCGAGCAGCTCGTGTACGAGATGGGCGATCCGCATGCCTACATCACGCCCGACGTGGTCGCCGACTTCACCAGCATTCACCTCGCGGCCGACGGCGACAATCGCGTGAAGGTCCATGGCATCACCGGCGGCCCGCCGACGCCGTTCCTCAAGGTGTCCATTGCGTACCGGGCCGGCTACAAGGCGGTGGGCTCGCTCGTGTACTCGTGGCCCGACGCCATGGAGAAGGCGCAGCTCGCTGATCGCGTGCTGCGGGAACGCCTCGACAACCTCGGTCTCAAGTTCGATCAGGTGCTGAGCGAGTTCGTCGGGGCCACGGCCACGCATGGCTCGCTGGCGGGCGACGGGCTCGACGCGCCCGAAGTGCAGTACCGCATCGGGGTGCGTGGCAGCGACAAGGCCGCCGTGGAGCGCTTTACGCGCGAGATCGCGCCGCTGGTGCTCAACGGGCCGCCGAGCGTGACGGGCTTCGCCGGTGGGCGCCCGAAAGTGGAAGAAATCGTGGCCTACTGGCCCGCGCTGCTCGACAAGCGCGCCGTCTCGACCTCTGTCGCCATCGTGGAGTAACCCATGCGCGTCCGACTCCTCGACATCGCCCATACCCGTTCCGGCGACAAGGGCGACACCGCGAACGTGGGCATCATCGCGCTCAAGCCCGAGTGGTACGCGGTGCTGGACCGCTACGTCACCCGCGACGCCGTAGCCGCCCACTTCCGTGGCCAGATCACCGGCGACGTGGTGCGCTTCGAACTGCCCAACCTCAACGCGCTCAACTTCCTGCTGCACGGCGCACTCGATGGGGGCGGCACCCTGTCGCTCAAGACCGACGCGCAGGGCAAGGTGTATTCGACCGCCCTGCTGCGCCTGGTGATCGAGGTGCCCGACGCCGAGGCGGCGGCGGCCGGCCTGCCGGCCTTTACCGGCTGACCCGGTGATCATCCGCCTGCGCATCGCCCTGCTGGCGCTGGGTGTGATCGCGTTCACGATCGCCCTCCGCACCGGCATTGAATGGATCCGCTGGATCGGCATTGCCCTGGTCGCGGCGGCGCTGCTGCTGCGCTTTCTGAAACGCTGACCGTCAGAGAGAACAGCCGCAAAGGGGCACGAAGGGCCGGCCACCAGTACGGCCATTCCGGCCCCATTTAGCTTTCAGGGATGTCCCGAATGCCCATCCCCGAGCTCCTGGCCCCCGCTGGCACCCTGGATGCCGTTCGCGCCGCCGTCGCGAATGGCGCCAATGCCATTTATCTCGGCGCGTCGATGTACAACGCGCGCGACGAAGGGGCCCAGCTGTCGCTCGACGAGCTCGGGCAGGCCTGCGCCATCGCGCACGCCCGGGGGGTGCGGGTCTACCTCACCTTCAACGTGCTCATCAAGCCGCACGAGCTGCCCGAGGCGATGGCCTATCTCGGGGAGTGCATCGATCGCGGCATCGATGCGGCCATCGTGCAGGATCTGGGCGTCGTCCGCCTGATCCAGCAGGTCTATCCGCAGCTCGAGGTGCATGGCTCCACCCAGATGACCGTGCACGACGCCGCCGGCGCGCGCGTCATGCAACGGCTGGGGGTGGAGCGCGTGGTCCTCGCCCGCGAAAACACGCTCGAGGACATTCGCGAGATTCGCTCGGCGGTCCCCGAGTTGAGCCTCGAGACCTTCGTACACGGGGCACTCTGTATCTCGTACTCCGGGCAGTGCTTCATGTCCGGCATGATCAGCGAGCGCTCGGCCAATCGCGGCTCCTGTGCCCAATCGTGCCGGAAGGACTACACGCTCAATGATGAGAGCACGGGTGCCACGCTCGACCGCGGGTATCTCATCAGCACGAAGGACCTCGCCGCCCACGATCATCTGGAGCAGATCGCCGAGTTGGGGATCGGCTGCCTCAAGGTCGAGGGGCGCAAGAAGAAGCCGGAGTACGTCGCCACGGTGACCAAGGCGTACCGCGGTTGGCTGGATGCGCTCTCGCGCGGTGAGCGGGGCCACGCCCCGTCCACCGACGACGTCGAACCGCTCGTCCAGATCTTCAGTCGCGGGAACACGGGCGGCATGTACGGGGGTCGGCAGGGGCGCGAGTACATCACGCGCACCCAGCCCGATAACCGCGGGCTCCCCATCGGTACCGTGCTGTCCACGGACGGCGACGAGCTCGTCGTGGCCGTGTCGCGGGCACTCGCGGTGGGTGATGGCCTGGGCTTCGAAGCGCCCGAGGCGGACAGCGCCGCCACGCTGGGCGGCACCGTGCAGCAGGTACGCGCGCTGCAGGTGAGCGGCGGCGTGCACCGCCAGGCCATCGTGGTCCGCAGCGGCATGCGCGTCACGCGCGTCCCCGACGGCTGGCGCGTGGTGCGGACGAGCGACGCGACGCTGCTCGCCTCTGCGAAGGCCTCGTTCCAGCAGGTCCCGGTGCCCGATCGCGTGGGACTCACGCGCGTGGATGTGCGCTGCTTCGGCCATGCCGGCGGGCCGCTCAAGACGATCTGGACGGCCGGCGATCTCGAGGTCACCGTGCGCGGTGAAGTCCCGCTGGCCCCGGCCAGCAAGCGCGCGCTCGACATGACGCAGCTGCGCGAACAGTTCGGCCGTCTGGGCGGCACGGAGTTCAAGCTCGGGGCGGTGGATATCAGCGGCCTGGCCGAAGGGCTGTTTGTCCCCGTCAGCGAGCTCAATCGCCTCCGCCAGGACGCGACCGAGCAGCTCACCGAGCAACTCAGCTGGGGGCGTATGAGTGACGCCGCCGTGCGCGAGGCACGCATTGCGGAGGGGATCGCGCATGTTCCCACGGTCTCCCCCGCACCGGTCGAAACGGGGGCCTTTGCGCTCCGTGTGATCGTGGCGGATCTCGACAGCGCGCGCGACGCGGCTGCGGCCGGGGCGACCGAGATCGTGCTGGACCCGTTCCTCCGGCATCCGATGCCACCGGTCAGCCGCGTCACCACGCTGCGCGATGAACTCGCGGCCCAGGGCGTGGGGCTCCGGTTGCGCACACCCACGATCGTGCGCCCCGAAGATCGCAAGCGCCTCACGAAGTGGCTGGCGCTCGGGCTGCCGCTGCTCTCGGGCCACCTCGGTCTCGTGGCGGAGCAGGGAGAAGCCGGCCAGGACGTCATCGCCGACTACGCGACAAACGCGTTCAATCAACACACCACGGCGTTCCTGTTCGAACTCGGCGCGCGGCGCGTCGTGGCGAGCATTGAACTCACGGCGGACGAACTGGCCCACCTCGCCGCCCCGTGGGGCGGGGCCGGCATCGACGTCCTCGTGTACGGCCGCACCGAAGGGATGACGATCGAGCACTGCGTCCTCAGCGCCGCCTTCGATCGTGAGCCGACGACGTGTCGGGATCTGTGTGTGCAGAAGCACACCAACGTCTCGCTCACCGATCCGGCGGGGTATACGTTCGCCGTCGCCACCGACAGCGATTGCCGGAACCGGCTGCTGCATTCGCGTCCGATCGACGGGAGCGAATTCCTGCCGCAGCTCTGGACGTCCGGCATCCGCGGTTTCCAGATGGTTTTCAACGTGCCGGGTGACCCGATCCGCGATCTGGTGGCCGGCTATCGGGCCGCGCTCGATGCACTGGCGGCGGGCGCGACGCCCGATCTCACCGCCACCCGTCGTCTCCTCGATGGGGCCTTTACCCGCGGGCACTTTGCCCGCGCTGTCTGACGCGTTCGCTCGGAGCTCGTGATGGAGAAGGCCAAGAAGATCCTTGCCCCGTTGCTCGCCCTCGCTGCGGCGGGATGGAACGCCTACGGGGCCGTCGAAGCCTTTCAGGGCCGGCACTGGCTCCGCGGGGCCTTTGACGTGGTGCTCGCGCTCGTCCTGCTGGTGGTGGCGTACACCATGTACGACACCGGCAAGCGGTTCGCCGACTCCTGACGCCGGCACCTCGGCGCCGCCCATCGCCGCGCCGAGGTGCGTAGAAATGATGTCACGCGAATCGCACGCCGAGCATAGCGTGCGACATGTCTTGCACATCGCCGGCGGCCCCGTCTGCTGATCCCCTGATGCGCGCGCGTGCGGCGCTCGCGCGCTACTTCGGGTACCCCGACTTCCGAGCGCCACAGTTGCCGGCGGTCACCGCGGTCCTCCGCGGCGGTGATGTGCTCATCGTGCTCCCCACCGGTGGCGGCAAGTCCCTCTGCTATCAGGTGCCCGCCCTCGTACGCACCGGCCTCACGGTGGTCGTGAGTCCGCTGATCTCGCTCATGGCCGATCAGGTCGAGGCGCTCCGGCGGCGTGGCATCGGCGCGGCGTATCTCAACAGCACCCTCACGGGACGAGAGACCGCCGATCGGCTCGCGCAGGCGCGTGACGGTGCGCTGACGCTGCTCTATCTCGCGCCGGAAAAACTCGTCGCCACGCGGATGCTGGAGGCGCTCGGTCGCATCGGCGTCAGCCTGCTCGCGGTAGACGAAGCCCATTGCATCAGCGAATGGGGCCACGACTTCCGACCGGCCTACCGCCGTATCGGTGCCATGCGCGCGCGGCTCGGCGATCCCCAAACCGTAGCCCTCACGGCGACCGCCACACCGCGCGTGCGCCGCGATATCGCCACGCAGCTCGCCTTGCGCGATCCGACGGTGATCATCGGCGGGTTCGACCGCACGAACCTGACCTACCATGTGGCCGAGACGCCATCGCTCCGAGACAAGCACGCGCAAGCCGTCACCTGGTTGCGCGACGCGCCAGGCGCGGCGGTCGTGTACGCGTCCACGCGCACCGCGGTGGAGCAGGTGACGGCCGTGCTCGTGCGGGCCCGCGTGCGCGCGGTCGCCTATCACGGCGGTCTGCCGGCGAGTGTCCGGCAACGCGCGCAGGACGCGTTCATGGACAGTCGGGCGCGCGTCATCGTGGCCACCAGCGCCTTCGGCATGGGCATCGACAAACCCGACGTGCGCCTGGTCGTGCATCACGCCATGCCCGGCTCGCTCGAGGCCTACTACCAGGAAGCCGGTCGAGCCGGCCGCGACGGCCAGCCGAGTCGGTGTGTCTTGCTGCACACGGCCACCGACCGTGCCACGCACGATCATTTCCTGCAGCGCGCGCATCCGGACCGGCGCGTGGTGGAACGCACCTGGGCGCAGCTGCGGGCGTGCGCCGATCGGAGTGGATGGGTGCCGCGCGCTCCCGACGCGTTTATCGCCGCCCTCCCCGCCGCCGATCAGCGTGCGCCGGTGGGGGCGGCGCTTCGGGTGCTGGTCGCGGCCGGCGCGTGTCGTATCGCGCCGCCCGGTGCAGACACGCACTGGATCCGCCTGCTCGCGACACCGGCGCGCATCCGGCGCGAGCTCACGGGGGCCCGGCGTGCCGACCGCACGGCGCTCCGCGCGCTCTGGCAACTGGCGGGTGACCGTCTGCAGGACGGTGTGACAATCCGCGCGACGGCGCTCCCAACGGGAATAGGCGGGGATGGAGGACTGATCTCCCTGCTGGAACGGTTGGCCGCACAACAGTTCCTCCTCTGGATGCGTACTGGGGGCGGTATTCGTCTCACCGAGGAGTACCGCTCGATGGTCAGTCCGCCGGTCGATTGGCGCGCGCTGGACCGGCGACGGCACGCCGAGCAGCAGCGTCTGCGTGCGATGGTGCAGTATGCGCAGATCCGGGATTGCCGTCGGGCGTACGTCCTGCGCTATTTCGGTGATGCGAGCGTACGTGGCCCCTGCGGCGCGTGCGATCGATGCCTCCCTCCGTAGCTCCCGCCCCAACGCGCCATCGCGCGCGTTGCCCCTGCTCCCCACCCGATGGACGACAGCCTTTACTTCTCCGAGCAGCATCTCGCCGTGCGCGATATGGTGCGGTCTTTCGCCCGCGACGAAGTCGCGCCCGTGGCCGGCCAGTTCGACGAAACCTCCACGTTCCCCTGGGAGAATGTGAAGAAGATGGGCGAGCTCGGGCTGCTCGGTGTACCCTGGTCCGAAGAGATCGGTGGTGCCGGGTTCGACACGATCAGCTTCATGATTGCGATCGAAGAGCTCGCGAAAGTGTGCGCCTCGCACTCGATCACCATCAGCGCGCATACGACGTTGGGCACGTCACCCATCGTCAACTTCGGCACCAAGGCGCAGATCGAGCGTTACGTGCCGTTGCTCGCCAGCGGCAAGGTCCTCGGTGGCTTCGGCCTAACCGAAGAGGCGGCCGGCAGTGATGCCGGCGGCACGCGTACGACCGCTGTGAAGCAGGGGGACAAGTACATCCTGAACGGCAGCAAGCGCTTCATTACGCACGCCGGCGTTGGAGAGATCTTCGTCGTCACGGCCGTCACCGATCCGAGCAAGGGCACGAAGGGCATCTCGAGCTTCATCCTGACCAAGGAGAGCGTTGACCTCGAGGCCTGCCGCGTGCACGGGGTCGGGCACGACGACGCGCTCCCGAACATGGCCGGCTTCACCGCCGGCAAGAAGGAAGACAAGCTGGGCTGGCGTGCCTCGGACACGCGCGAACTCCTCTTCGACAACGTCGAGGTGCCCGCCGAGAACCTGCTGGGAACCGAGGGGCTGGGCTTCGTGAACTTCATGAAGACGCTCGACGCCGGTCGCATCGGGATCGCGGCGCTGTCGGTCGGCATCGCGCAGGGCGCCCTCGAGCAGTCGCTCCAGTACGCCAGCGTCCGCAAGCAGTTCGGGCAGGCGATCGCCAACTTCCAGGGCATCCAGTTCCAGCTGTCCGACATGGCCACCGAGATCGAGGCCGGCCGCCATCTGGTCTACCACGCGGCCTGGCTGGCCCAGAATGGCAAGCCGTACGGCAAGGAAGCCGCCATGGCCAAGCTCTTCTGCTCGGAGCTCGCCATGCGGGCCACCATCAAGGCGATCCAGGTGCACGGCGGCTACGGCTACACCCGCGACTACCCGGTCGAGCGCTACATGCGCGACGCCAAGATCTGCGAGATCGGCGAGGGGACGAGCGAGATTCAGCGGATGGTGATCGCGCGGCACCTCTTGAAGAGCCTGGCCTAACCCAGAACCCAAGACCAAAAGCCCGGAACCCTGAACTGATCAGTTCAGGGTTCCGGGCTTTTGGTCTTGGGTTGTGGGTTCAAGCCTCCCCGGGTACCATTAATGTGATGTTCCCATAGCCGTCGCTTCAGGCGCCGGCGGCCCGTGCGACTCACGGGCCGTTTGCGTTTGTGGCCGGGGCCGTCCGGTGCCAGCGTGCAGCCGACCGACCCCGCCACACGTCCCACCGCATGACACACCTCGTGTGCGTCGATCGCGGGTGTCCGCGTGGTTTCCGGGTCTGCGCCTCCTGCCGCTTCGAGCGCGGGATGGCAGCGTCCCGGCGCGAGCCGCCCGATTCGATCGGTCCTGCCGGTTGGGGGAGCCCTGTGACGTTCGTCCGTGTCGCCGCCGCTGGCCGTTCGGTCGCTGGCGCGCGCGGGCCACTCCGTAGGTTCACCGTACCTGCCGCTGTCCCGGCCCGTAGAGTCGCTACCGGTCGGGAGGGAGCGGTCCGCCGTTGGGCGGGAACACAATGAAGCGTGAGCTCCTGGTGAACGCGACGCCGCGCGAAACGCGCGTCGCCATCATCGAGGACGGCCAGCTGGTGGAGTTGCTGGTGGATCGGCCGGACGCCCGCCGCATGGTCGGCGACGTCTATCTCGGCAAAGTCGAGGCGGTCCTCCCCGGCATTCAGGCGGCCTTCGTCAACATCGGTACCGAAAAGTCGGCCTTCCTGCATGCGGCCGACGTCGTCGTCGAAAATGAGCAGGTCTCCGACGACGATGATGACGACGACAGCAGCGACGACGAGTCGAGCGGCGGCGGCGGGGGCCGTCGCGGCCGCCGTGAAGTCCGTCCCATTCAGGATCTGCTGAAGCGCGGGCAGGACATCCTCGTCCAGATCACCAAGGAACCCATCTCCACCAAGGGCCCGCGCGTCACCGCGCAGGTGTCGCTGGCCGGACGGTTCCTGGTCTACATGCCGTTCGCGTCCAAGGTGGGCGTGAGCCGCAAGATCGACGAGCGCGCCGAGCGGCAGCGCCTTCGGGCCATGGTCGGCGAGATGCTCCCCGATGACGCCGGCGGCGTGATCGTCCGCACCGTGTCGGAAGACGCGACCAAGGAGACGTTCGAGCGCGAGCTCAACACGCTCATCAACAACTGGAAGCGCATCAAGCGGAAGACGCAGTTCCTGCGCGCCCCCGCCATGGTGCACCGCGAGACGAACGTCACGCGCGGTCTCGTGCGCGACCTCTTCAGCGCCAAGGTCGAGCGCGTCCTCGTGGACTCGAAGCAGGTCTTCAACGAGATCACCGAATACCTGCAGGGGATCGCCCCCGACCTCGTCGAGCGGGTGAAGCTCTACGAAGACACCGTTCCGCTCTTCGACAAGGAAGGGATCGAAACGGAGATCCGCGATCTCTTCAAGCGGCGCTGCGATCTGCCGAGCGGGGGCTACATCATCATCGAGCAGACCGAAGCGCTGGTCTCGATCGACGTGAACTCCGGCCGCTACACCGGCAAGCGCGACCCCGAAAAGACGATCTTCAAGACGAACACCGAGGCGGCACGCGAAATCGCGCGGCAGCTGCGTCTGCGCGATGTGGGCGGCATCATCGTCTGCGACTTCATCGACATGGAGACGCAGGGCAATCGCGACAAGGTGCTGCACGAACTGCGCACGCATCTGGGGCGCGATCGCGCCCGCACGAAGGCGTTTGCGGTGTCGGAGCTCGGGCTCGTGGAAATGACGCGCCAGCGCGTGCGGCAGAGCCACTACCAGAGCATGACCGAGGCGTGTCCCACCTGCAGCGGCACGGGACGCGTGTTCACCCCCGAAACGATCGTCCGCCGCACCGAGCGGGCCGTGCGACGCATGGCCGCCGAGGGGCGGCGTGAGCCGGTGCTCCTGCGCCTGCATCCGGAGGTCGCGCTCCACGTTCTGGAACAGGAGCACGATTTCGTGAAGCGGCTGGAGAAGCTGGCCGGGTTCCCGCTCGAACTCCGGGACGACCCGCTCCTCAAGCCCGACGAGATCAAGCTCGTCATGCGGGGGGCCCAGCGGGACGTCACCCAGCAGTACGCGATCGCCTGATCGCCCGCCGGACCGGCGCCGGACCGCGCAGTTGGGCGGGCCAGCCCGTTGACACGTAAACCCAGCCCGGATAAGCTTCTAGGCTACGTTTTGGACGCACACAAATCTGGACGTCCATTTTGGATCACTCCAGGTACTTCTGTAGGAACTTTCCATGAGCTACGCCATCATCCGCACCGGCGGCAAGCAGTTCCGTGCCGAGCCGGGCAAGACCCTTCGGATTCCGTCACTGCTGGGTGAAGCCGGCACGGCCGTTGAATTCAACGACGTCCTCCTCGGCTCCGACGGCAAGCAGATCCGCACGGGCGTGCCCACGCTCTCCGGCGCGAAGGTGACGGCGGAGATCGTCAAGCACGGTCTCGACGACAAGATCATCGTCTTCAAGTTCAAGCGCCGGAAGAACTACGCCCGCAAGCAGGGGCATCGGCAGAAGTTCACTGAAGTGCGCATCAAGGACATCACCCTCGGCTGAGAGCCGGCGGCGCGCGCTGGCGCGCTGCCTTTCCGGAGTATTCGTCATGGCACATAAGAAGGGCGTCGGCTCCTCCCGCAACGGCCGCGATTCCAATCCGAAGTACCGCGGCATCAAGAAGTACGGCGGCGAGTTCGTTACGGCCGGCAACATCATCCTCCGTCAGTGCGGCACCAAGTGGCATCCGGGTGCCAACGTCGGCATGGGCACCGACTACACGATCTACTCGCTCGTCGACGGCGTCGTGCAGTTCGCCCACAAGAGCAAAAAGGCCTACAAGGTCAACGTCCTCCCCGTGGAGTACGTCGAGGAGACGGTCGAGGCCTAACCCGCCCGGCACGTCCCGAGGGGCAGGCGCACCACGTGCGCCTGCCCCTTTTGCGTTCCCGACCGCAACTTCCGGACACGCGGCACCGTAGGGCCCTCTGTTGGTCCACCGCTGCATCAATCGCATCGCGAGGATTCGAGCCATGGCGCTCTGGGACAAGGTCAAGCAGGGAATCGACAAGGCCGGCAAGGCGGCGCAGGACGTCTTCGACGAGGGGAAGCTCCGCATCGAGGCGTACCGGGCGCGCGAACAGGCGGACAAGGCCGCGGAGGCGCTCGGCTACGCGATCTTCCGGGCGCAGGAGGCCGGCGGGGCCCTGGATGCCGACGCACAGGCGCGTCTCGTGGCGGCGCTCAAGGAGCGCGACGATGCCGCCCGGAAGCTCGAAAAGGAGCTGGCCGACGCCAAGGCCAGCGCCGCGGCGGCGGGCGCGCCGGCGACCGCGTCGGATGTGCCGGCGACCTCCGGGCCCGTCAGCCCGCCGCCGGGTCAGCCGTAAGGCGCGTCCGTCACGGCACGTCGGATCAGGTCCGGCACGTCGCTGCACAGGCCGTCGACGCCCCACGCCGCCAATTGGCGCGCGTGGGGCGCGTCGTTCACGGTCCAGGCGATGCACCGGGCGCCAAAGCCCTGCACGGCACGCACAAAGGCCTCGTCGATGAGCGCGGCGTGTTGCCAGACGGCCTCCGGCTGCACGCCGCCCAGCCAGGCGGCCACGTCCAGCGGGTACGACGCGCTCAACAGCCCGATGGCCGTCGCTGGGCGACGTTGACGCACGGCCAGCGGCAGGCGGTGATCGAAGGCGTGCACGGCCAGACGCATCTGCGGATAGCGATCGAACGCCGCCACGACCAGCTCGGCGACGCTCGAGGCCTTCACTTCCACGTAGAGCCGCGCGCGGGTCCCGACCAGATCGCACACGGCATCGAGGCGCGGGACACGCGCGCCGTCACGGAGCGAGACCGCAGCCACCTCGCTCGCCAGGAGGCTGGCGATCGGTACCAGCGGCCCCTCCGGTTCGAGGCGCAGGACGGGGTCGTGATGCACCACCAGGACCCCGTCGGCGGTCCCGTGGACATCCAGCTCGATCGCATCCGCCCCGAGCTCGAGGGCCCGCGCGAAAGCGGGCAGGGTGTTCTCCAGGCACTCCCGCGACGCGCCCCGATGAGCGATGATCTCCGGGATGCGATTCGCGTGCGCGCTCATCCGCGGCAACCTGCCGGCCCGCCGGCCCCCGGTCAATCCGGCCTTAACGACCGGCGGCCCGGGGCGTCCAAGAGGGTGGAGCGTATGATCCATGCCGAACAGCGCGACGATGCATCCGAGGATGCCGTCCTCATCGATCGATGGCTGGCAGGGGACGAGCGGGCCGCCACGGCGATCGTGGAGCGGCACGCCGAGGCCCTCGCGCGCTTTGCCGCGCGGCTTGGCATCACGCAGGACGTGGATGAGCTGGTGCAGGACACCTTCGTGCGGGCCTTCGGCGCCCTCGACAGCTTTCGCGCCGACAGCTCGCTACGCACGTGGCTGTTCACCATCGAGCGCCGGCTCGTCATCGACCGTCGGCGGGCGCAGGGGCGCCGCGGCACCGAAGTCGATATCGACGACGAGCCGGTGGCGACCGGATACAACGCACTGGACACGCTGGTGGCGGACGAAGCCTCGCAGCGCGTCCACGGGGCGCTGGCGCGCCTCACGCGCCTGCAGCGGGACGTCTTCCTGCTGCGCGTGCAGGAAGGACGCAGTTACAAGGAGATCGCCGAGATCCTCGACACCACCGAGGGGTCGGCGCGAGTGCATTATCACAACGCGATGCGGGCCGTGAAGGAGTTTCTCGATGACTAAGTGCCGAACCCCGGAGCTGCAGGATCTGCTCCCCGATTTCGTGGCGGAGTCGCTCGGCGACGCTGATCGCGTGCGGGTGACGGCACACCTCGCCGAGTGTGACGCGTGCACCGCGGATCTCGCGATCCTGCGCGATGTGCGAGCGGCGCGCGTGGCGGTGGCGCCAATCGATGTGGCGCGGATCGTCGCGGCGCTGCCGCGCCCGGCGGCCGCCACGCCGGTGTTGCAGGTGCATCGTGGAACCGCCGTGCCGCCGTCGGTTCGTGGGGCGTCCACGGCCCCGTCGCGGTCGGGGTCGCGTTCGCGGTGGCAGGGCCCGCAGGTGTGGCGCATGGCCGCGACGCTGGGTGTCATCCTCGCCGGTGGCTTCTCGGTACTCGTCGCGCGTCGCGGTGGCGCCGCGTTCGACGCCGCCCCGGATGCGCTGCAGGTGGTGGAGTCCACCACCGTCGCGCCCCTCAGCCCCACCGCCGCCGCCCCGTCGGAGAGCGCGAGTCTGGCGCGCCCGGCGGCGACCGGTACGACCACCAGCGCCGCCTCACCCGCGGCATCGAGCCCCGCGCACGCGAACGTGGCGGTCTCGTATGGGGCGCTCGACAACGCGACCGAGGCGGAGATTCAGGCCCTGATCGATCGTTTGGAGAAGTGGGATGGCGCGACCAGCGCCGAACCGGCACCCACCGTGCCGGTCGTGTCGTCGCGTGGAGGAGCCCAACCGTGAATCGCTCCCGGATTCTGATGTTCGCCGGTGTGCTGCTTGTCCTGGTGACGCGCGTAGCGTCCGCGCAGGGCGGCCCCCCGCCAGGCCCGCCCGCGGCCCGACACGCTCGACCCAGCGTCCGAAG